>JBDQMQ010000093.1:0-3392 GCA_040262185.1 Aquiluna sp.
CTAGAGAGCGCCCCTAGGTGAACCGGAAAGCCTGAGAATCTGGCCCTGAAGGTCTCGAAGTGTTGCGAGACCAACAAAGTTGTTGGGACCAACATCGCAACCTGTTTGCCCTCCTGAATTGCCTTGAAAGCTGCCCTGAGGGCAACCTCGGTTTTGCCATAGCCCACATCACCGGCAAGCAGTCTGTCCATGGGGACCAAGCGCTCCATGTCCCGCTTAACTTCCTCGATAGTGGTCAGCTGGTCCGGTGTCTCCTGGAACTCAAAGGCGTCCTCGAGCTCCTTTTGCCATGGCGTATCGGAGCCAAATGCATGGCCTTTGCTCTTCATGCGAGCGGAGTAGAGCTTTACGAGGTCAATGGCTATCTTGCGAACCGCCTTGCGAGCATTTCCCTTGGCTCTTGCCCAGTCCGTGCCTCCCATCTTTGAGAGCACCGGTGCCTCTGCACCGACATACCGCGATAGCAAGTCGAGCTGATCGGTAGGAACGAACAGGGTGTCGACCGGGTAGCCGCGCTTTGGCGGCGCGTAGTCAATTACCAGGTACTCTCTGACCTGACCACGGTTATCGCGCTGCACCAACCGATTGAACCTACCGACCCCGTGAATCTCGTGGACGACATAATCGCCTGGTTTGAGCTCCAAAGGGTCTACCTGTTGGCCCCTTCTGGGCGCGAGCTTGCGCTGGGTGGGACTGAGATAGCTCTGGCTGACCCCAAAGAATTCCTGCTCGGTAATCACGGTTAGCGACTGCTCAGCTAGGGCAAACCCGCTTGGCAAAGAGGCAATCGTCACGACCACCTGCCCCACACTCGCCGCTTTGACTGCCTCACTAAATGAGACCGGGACACCGGCCTCGCTTAGAATCTCGACGAGCCGGTCCGCGGTGCCGTGACCCTTTGCGGTAATGACTAGAGCTTGGCCCGCACCAATTTGGTCCAGCACCCAGTCAATCGCCGATTCTTGAGTCAATGGGGGTATCTCCCGCAGCCCCAGGTCCATGCTGGACTCAGCGGCAAGTGAGTTCATCTTGATTAGGGCGTGCCTAGGAGCGACCAAGTCAATAAAGTCGCTGAGTTCATAGAAGCCGCCGCCGGAGAGGTCTATGGGTGCGCTGCTTCCCTCGATTGCTGCGTCCCAGGCCGCATGCAGAAACTCCTGATTGGTCTCAACAAGGTTCCTTGCTCGGAGACTAAGACGCTCGGGGTCTAGAAGCACGACCGGAGAAGTCGGGTTGAGATAGTCGGTTACCGGTCCCATGCCGCTTGCTAAAACTGGCGCTAAAGATTCCATGCCGGTGACCGGAATGGCGTTTGAGATCTTCTCTAGCATCTCGGTTAGCTGCGGAAACTCTGCCGCCATCTCCCTAGCCTTAGCCGCCACCTGAGGTGTGATTAGCAACTCTCTAGCTGGATAGATATCAATTGCTTCCAGCTTGGTTGCCAGCGAGCGCTGATCAGCAACCTGAAACTCCCTGATCTCCTCAAGCTCATCACCAAAGAACTCGAGCCTCACCGCATGCTCGGCGGTGGTGGGAAACACATCCAGAATGCCTCCGCGAATCGAGAACTCCCCCCTGCGGGTGACCAGATCAACTCGCTCATAGGCAATCTCGATGAGCTTTAGGGTCAGCTCAGGAAGTAGGTAGCTTTGACCGCTAATGATTCTCAGTGGCGGGTGATCACTCAGTCCACCAACCACTGGCTGGAGTGCTGCCCTCACCGAGAGCGAAAGCAGCACTGGGTGATCAGCTTTCTGCTTCCTGAGCTCAGAGAGCCGGTGCAGGGATCGCATTCGCTGCCCAACAACCTGAGGCGAGGGAGAGAGGCGCTCGTGAGGAAGGGTCTCCCAGGACGGAAAGTTGATTACCTCAAGCCCGGCAACCAGATCACTAAGGGCCGCGGCAGTCTCCTCGGCCGCTCTGCCGGAGGATGAAACAACGACAAGCGGGGACTTTGCAGCGCTGAGCATTGCGGCCAGGGCAAACAGGTGAGTCTTGGCAGGGGCAAAGAGTTCCGATGACTTTAGATTCCGCGCAGGCTGAAGCGAACGCGCGGATGCGGCCGCAGAAATCAGTGAGCGGATGGTCACAGAGGAAGTCTAGGACTCAATCAGCTGGGCTACTTTTTCGCAGGCATTTTCAATCAGCGAGGGCAGTTCCTTGCGCTCAGAGGCCGAAAAATCCTTCAGGACAAAGTCGGCCACGGGCATCTGCCCATTGGGTCTGCCTATGCCAAAGCGAACCCGATGGTAGTTGGTGCCAACTTTTGCCGAAATGTCTCGCAGCCCGTTATGGCCCGCATGACCGCCGTCAAACTTGGTCCGGATGTCCGAGTAGTCAAGGTCAAGCTCGTCGTGAATGACAATAAGGCGGGTTGGATCTAGCGAATAGAACTGCAGGAGCTTTGAGACAGGATTGCCAGAGAGATTCATGAATGAGGTGCTTTTGGCAAGCACGATTTTGCTGCCACCAACCATTTTGTATTCGGCTGTAAGTGACCCTGATTTGTGCGAGCGAAAGCCCACGCCAAATTTCTTTGCCAGTTCGTCGACAACCATCTGGCCAATGTTGTGGCGATTGTTTTGGTAGCCGGGCCCAGGATTACCGAGCCCGACCACCAACCAAATTTCGTTACTCTGCAGACTCTGATTCTTCTGCAGCTGCTGCTGGCTCTTCGCCCTCAGCGGCTTCAGTCTCTGCAGCAGGCTCTTCATCAGCAACTCCGGCTCTGGTCTCAACAACCGAAGCTACCAGCTCATCGCTTGCAAGCTCCATAATGACGCCGTCTGGGACATTGAGGTCACTCACGGTGTAGTGGTGACCTGCTGGGTTCTCCTTTGAGATCTCAAGCTCGATGAACTGTGGAATGTGAGTGGCCTCTGCCTCAACCTTGACGGTCTTGTGCTCGAGGTCAACAACGGTTCCACCCATAGGCTCTCCGATGACGTGAACAGGAACCTCCACGTGAACCTTCTCACCCTTTTTAACCTCTACGAGGTCAACGTGCTCAATGACCTGAGTCACTGGGTCCTTGGCAGCGCTCTTTACGAGCACCAGCTCTTCCTTGCCCGCAATCTTTAGCTCCAGCAGCGCGTTCTTTACGCGAAGCGCTAGAGCAACCTCGTGGGCCGGCATGTGGATGTGGCGGGTGGCATTGCCGTGGCCGTAGATAACGGCTGGAGTGCGCTGTGCGGCACGAAGTTTACGGGCTGCGCCTTTGCCAAAGCTCTCGCGAACTTCTGCTTCAATCTTGGTCTCTGACATCTTTTCCTCTAATCACGTGGCGAGGAAAAGGACCCCGTCGATTACGGACACTTGTGTATCCCTCGCCGCTGAACAGCTTGAAGACTAACCGATTAGCGCAGCGCTCTCAAGCCCCAGCGCAATATCAG
>JBDQMQ010000094.1:0-3368 GCA_040262185.1 Aquiluna sp.
TGACTGAGTTCTGCCTTTGCGAGGCCAACCTTCTCGGGCACTAGCGTGTGCTCAGTCACCTCTCCAGCTACAACCTGCCAAATCTTTGCGTTAGCTGTGGTGCTGAGCTCATCGAGGCCGTCATCAGATCTAAAGACAAGTCCGGTTCTTCCCCTTAGAGCCAGCTCCTGGGCCATTAGTGGGGCAATTGTCTCGTCCGCGACGCCTAGGGCCGTGGCGATTGGCTGTGCAGGGTTTGCCAGTGGTCCGAGGAAATTAAATGTGGTCGGCACACCAAGCTGTTTTCTAACAGGTGCCACAAATCTCATTGCCGGATGGAAAACTGGCGCAAAAAAGAAGGTTATCCCCGCGTTTTCAAACACCTGCCTGACCTGAGCTGGGGATAGATCGAGCCGAACGCCCAATACCTCGAGCATTTCTGAGGAGCCAGTCTTGCCAGAGGCGGATCGAGAACCGTGTTTCAGGACTGGGACGCCACTCGCCGCGGCGACTATTGAGGCCATTGAGCTGATGTTCACCGTTCCGACCAGGTCTCCCCCGGTTCCGACGATATCCACTGCATCACTTCCGGTCTCGAGTAGAAGTGCGTTCTCAAGCATCACGTCAACTAGGCCCGAGAGTTCCTCAACCGTCTCGCCCTTTGAGCGAAGCGCCATCATGAAAGCGCCTATTTGGCCTTCCGAGGCCTCACCGGCCATGATCTGCCTCATTGCCCAGCTGGAGCCCTCTCGCGAGAGGTCCTCCCCCGCCAAGAGGGTGCTTAGTACGGACGGCCAGCTGCTCTGAGTCATAAGGGAAGTGTAATGCCGAAAAAAACCAACACATCGGAGGAATATTCGGAGAACTTTGGCTTCGCAAGGCCTTTTTGAGGGCAGGTAGCGGTTACAATTGAGGCATGTCAACAACCTCTTCAGCTGCCCCTATGACCATTCAGCGGCCAAACGCGACGAGCGTAGGCACGATTGTTTGGCTTGGCAGCGAGGTTATGTTCTTCGCCGGGCTATTTGCGATGTACTTCTCGCTTCGAGCAGGTGCACCTGATTTATGGGCAAATGACACCCAGATATTGAACGTTCCTTTTGCTTTAGCGAACACGCTCATCCTGGTTGCCAGCTCCTTTACCGCGCAATTTGGAGTTTTTGCAGCGGAGCGCATGCAGGCCCGCAGAACTGGCCTCTCCCCTGCCAAGTGGGGAATGGTCGAATGGTTCTTCCTCACTTATCTCATGGGGTCGGTCTTTGTGGCAGGTCAGGTTTGGGAGTATGCGCAGCTTGTTGAGGAAGGAGTTACCCTGAGCAGTAACTCCTATGGCTCTGCTTTCTACATCACTACCGGCTTCCACGCACTTCACGTCACAGGGGGCCTTATCGCCTTCCTCCTAGTTATCGGTAGGGCCTATGCCGCAAAGAATTTCGGACACCGTGAAGCAACCAGTGCGATCGTCACTTCTTACTACTGGCACTTCGTTGATGTTGTCTGGATTGGTCTTTTCCTAGTTGTCTACGTGCTGAAGTAATAAAAAGATGGAGAGCAATTTGAACCCTCAGAAGCCAATGCGTCGTCGCCCCTGGGCTCTTGGCGTCGTGATCTTCCTTGGACTCATCCTGTCCGGTGGAGGTTACGCAGCTGCGACCCAGACTTTCGAAGCAGAGTTTGGCTCACCTGAGCAGGTTGAAGAGGGTCGCAAGCTATTTTTGGCTAACTGCGCATCCTGCCACGGAACCAACGGTGAGGGTGCAATCGGAGGGCCTAGCCTGATTGGTGTTGGCGCAGCCTCTGTTGACTTCCAGGTTGGAACTGGCCGCATGCCGGGTCAGGCCTCTGGACCACAGCTATATAAGAAGCCTGTTCAGTTCACTGAGGAGCAGATTGCTGCAATGGCTGCCTACGTAGCTTCCCTAGCTCCCGGGCCCGCTATTCCGCCCGAGGAGTACCTCAGGACTGACGGTGACCCAACCCACGGTGGCGAGCTATTCCGCATCAACTGCGCAATGTGCCACAACGCTGTTGGTGCCGGTGGAGCGCTAACCGAGGGTAAGTTTGCCCCGGCACTGGACGGAGTAACGGAAAAGCACATTTATGAGGCCATGGTTACCGGTCCCCAGAACATGCCGGTATTCAACGATGCCAACCTGACCCCTGAGGACAAGAAAGACATCATCACCTACCTCAAGTACGTCGAGGAAAACGGCTCCGTCGGTGGCTTCGAGCTTGGTTCGATTGGTCCGGTGGCCGAGGGATTGTTTACCTGGATCTTCGGGTTAGGGTTCATAATCGCAATTACGGTTTGGTTGGGAGCGAAGGCTAACTAATGAGTGAAGTGCAGAAGTACGACTCAGGCAGCGCCACCAATATCGAGCGCCCGATTTCTGACCCCGGAATTGAGCCGCATCGCGTCCGAATGACGGACAAGAGCGAAAAGCACGCGAAGACCGCCGAGCGTCAAATCTCATTCATGTTCCTTGTCTCAATCGTGGGCGCAATCATTGCGGTATGGGGCTTCGTGGCTTTCCCAATTGTCGGTGGTGACCTGTCTGCAACTCGCAACAATGCTTTCTGGATGGGCATTGGCATGGCGCTGTCGCTGCTTGGAATCGGTTTTGGTGCGGTTCACTGGGCTAAGACGCTGATGCCTGACAATGAAGTTTCGGAGTCCCGCCACCCCGCTCGCAGCTCCGACGAGGCGCGCGCCAAGGCCATCGAAATTGTAAAACTCGCGGACGGAGAGTCTGGCTTTACTAGAAGAAAGCTGATTCGAAGGACGCTCTACGGTGCGTTGGCATTCTTCCCTATCCCAGCGGTAGTGATCTTTGGGGATCTAGGCCCGCAGGTCGGTGACACTCTCAAGCACACCATGTGGCGCGCTGGCACGAGGCTCACCAAAGACCCAACCGGCATCCCAATCAAGGCTTCCGAGGTAACAATCGGATCTGTCTTCCACGTCATCCCCGAGGGGCTGAAGGACTTGGAAGAGCACAAACTGGAGGAAAAAGCCAAGGCTGCGGTTCTTTTGGTGCGCGTCAATCCAGGCGACCTAAAAGAAGACCCAGAAAAGGCCAACTGGAGTTATGACGGAATCGTCGCCTACTCCAAGATCTGCACCCACGTGGGCTGCCCTGTGGCTCTATATGAGCAGCACACACACCACCTGCTATGCCCTTGCCACCAGTCAACATTTGATCTGGCTGACCACTGCAAAGTGGTCTTCGGGCCTGCAGCCCGTCCTCTCCCCCAGCTACCAATCGCTGTGGACGACGAGGGCTACCTGGTCGCACAAAGCGACTTCCTCGAGCCAATTGGCCCATCATTCTGGGACATAAGGAAGTAAGCACATGAGTTCAGTAACCGAACCGAAAACGGCATTAGGT
>JBDQMQ010000095.1:0-266 GCA_040262185.1 Aquiluna sp.
GCCCAGCAGCATCTCAACGTCCATGCCGTCTTGAGCACCTCGCTGGGAGGCCAAAAGCCATGCGAATGCAAGGTCAAAAAGATTGTGCCCAGCAACCCCAATCTTTACGTTTCGGACTCTGTCTTCTGTAAGGGCATAGTTCAATACGCGCTTGTAGTTCGCGTCTGCTTCAGCCTTGGATGAAACGGTTGCCAGCGGCCAGTCGTGTATTTCTGCATCGACTCGCTCCATGGGAAGGTTGGCTCCTTTTACGACCCTCACCTTGA
>JBDQMQ010000095.1:315-3343 GCA_040262185.1 Aquiluna sp.
CACTGCTGCAGGTCAATCATTACTCGCAGTGCATCGGGCAAATACGCCTGCAATACGATGCCAGCACTGAGCTCCTTGAACTCCGGCTTGGATAGCAGTCCCTTGAACACCGCGATGGTCATGTCTAAATCGCGGTATTCCTCCATGTCTAAATTAATGAACTTCTTCTTTTGGGCCCCTAAAGCGATGCTGTAGAGGGGAGTGAGCCTCTCAATAACCTCTTGAACGGTTTGGTCAAAAGCCCAGGGGGAGTGAGGGGCAACGATGGCTGAAACCTTCACAGAGACATACTCTGTCTCTGGCCTCGAGAGTATTTCTGCAACGTGACTAAGGCGCTTATCCGCCTCACCATGACCCAAGACGGCCTCACCAAGCAGGTTTACATTCAAAGTCGCATCGAGACCAAGCTTCTTGGTTGCCCTGCGGAACTTGTTTTGAGAAGCGTCAATGACAAGGTGAGAGACAAAGGAACGCAGCACCGTGCGAGCAATTGGGATAACCGGCCACGGCATTAGTGGAGCGAGGTTGGCCCCCAGACCAAGTAGGGCTCGAAGTGGCCACGGCAGAAATCTTGGAGTGAGCGTTCTTAGTTGGTAGAGGTTTGTTGCAGCAACCCGAATGTCCTCAGGGCGGATCACTCCGTCGATAAAACCGACAGCGAAGTCAAGTCCATTGGGGTCTTTTAGAAGCCCGCTAAGGCGCTGTGAAGACTTGTTCTCTTTGAGCTTGGAAGCTTCTGCTACCCACTGCTCAACAAGAGCGACTGAGGCATCAACCAGTTCTGTTTTTCCCGAAATAGCAGGAATCTGCGTCGTCTTTAGCGCCATTTTCACCCAGGTTCAGAGATGTACCTCTAATACTCTAGGGGAAACAGGCAGTTAGAATTCTTAGTCTGCCCTCGTAGCTCAGTGGATAGAGCAAGAGCCTTCTAATCTCTTGGTCGCAGGTTCGATTCCTGCCGAGGGCGCCAGACTTTAGCTAACTTCTACCTTGAATTTTGACGACGACGCCTGCCAGTTGCGGCGTTTTGACTGTGAGACTTTGAACCTGGTCTTGTTGACTGCTGATTCTTTGCCGCTCCAGCTTCGCGAAGTGCTCGCTTTCTCTGGGCGTTTTGACCAGTTGACCTGCCATTGCTCTTAGGTTGCGATGTGGGGGCAGCAGGTTTCACGTACGGAGCTACCTCTCCGATGAGGGCTGTTACCTCTGGAGACTTGGCATGAACCGACTTTGGCTTTGCCGAAATCTTTGCTTGGTTGAGCAAAATAGCCAGGTCTTTGCGCTGGGTCGGAAGCGATAGCGTCACCACATCACCGGATGCACCAGCCCTCGCTGTTCTGCCCGATCGGTGCAGGTATGCCTTGTGCTCGGCTGGTGGGTCGACGTGAATCACCAGCTCAACCCCTTCGACATGCACGCCTCGAGCCGCTACGTCTGTGGCGACTAACACCTTTGCCCTTCCAGCACTGAAGGCCTCCAAATTTCGATCCCTGGCAGCTTGAGAGAGATTGCCGTGCAGATCAACTGCTGGAATCCCGGCCTGGGTGAGGGACTTGGCGAGCTTCTTGGCATGGTGCTTTGTCCTCATGAACAAGATTCTTCGGCCAGTTCCAGAGGCTAGGGCAAAGACCAGAAGTTTTTTCGCTTCAGCATCATTGGCTTCAAAGACATGGTGAGTCATTTGGGAAACCGGGGAGTTGGCCTCGTCAACAGCATGCATTACGGGGTTTTGCAAAAACTTATCGACAAGCTTCTGGACACCGTTATCCAAGGTGGCAGAGAACAAAAGACGCTGACCACCGCTAGGAGTCGCGGTCAAGATTCTGGTGACACCGGGGAGAAACCCAAGATCTGCCATGTGGTCAGCCTCATCCAGCACTGTTATCTCAATGGCATCGAGCTTCAACAGACCCTGTTTCATAAGGTCCTCGAGTCGTCCGGGGGTTGCCACGATAATCTCGACTCCTTCCCTAATAGCTCGAACCTGCTTGTTTTGAGGCACGCCGCCGAAAATTGTCGTGACTCTCAGGTTCATCGCCTTGGCAAGTGGCTGGAGGGTGTTGGTGATCTGAGTCGCAAGTTCTCGGGTTGGAGCAAGAACCAGACCTCTTGGTTTGGAAACTCCCTGACTACTGTTGGCGCGAGCGGAGAGTCTTGCAACCATTGGGATGCTGAAGGCAAGGGTTTTGCCGGATCCGGTTTTACCGCGACCTAAAACATCTCTGCCTGCCAGGGTGTCGGGAAGAGTGTCCACCTGGATAGGGAAGGGTGAGTCAATACCCTGAGCGTTTAGCACAGCGGCAATCTTGGCTGGCACGCCAAGATCTATAAAGTTTTTTGTAGACATAGCTTTGAGTTACTTTCGTGTGATGGGCAACATCACTTTTAAGCCCGATTTCAGGGCATTTGGCGAGGACATCGATTGATGCAATCGTTCGCCGAAGGAAAGCTAAAACCAGATGCTGGAGGAAGTCGATCTACGACGCAAGCCAACGTTTGAACGTTGTCTTACTCGGAGTCTAGGGGTGTTATCCAAAAGCACCTAGGACTATTTGATTTAACACTTGGTGTGGCCGGGGTCTCAGGAGGCAGCTTCCCTTCAGCCAAGGCACCTCAGCAGCAGCTTTGAATCGGCAGGCTCTTCTTTTCTGCAGCAAGTTCTCGCTTTGAGTTTTCAACCTCTGCAACTACGACGGCATCCGGGTAGTAGCCGTCCGGGTAGGTTGGGCAGACCGCGGCATAGCCATGATCACGTTTTAGGACATACCCCGCGAAGTCTTTTTCCTGGAGATAACCAAGGGCCTCTTTTTCAGATTCGAAGGGTTTGGCGCACTTCGTGTAGTTCCAATCGCTCATGCTTCAACTATACATAGATAGTCATCTATGCATGTTCAATGCACCAGCGCTTCGTAAAGCATGTACACCCCGAGGAGAGTAAGGGCAAGCCCCCCAAGGCCTCTGAATACTGCGAGCCTTTTAGCAGAAGTTGCCAGCCAGTCTCTTGCATTTCCTGCTGCAATTGCGTAGA
>JBDQMQ010000096.1:0-3314 GCA_040262185.1 Aquiluna sp.
CATGTGGCGAAGAGGGTTTTCCTCGCTCTCAATCGATTGGGTAGAAATTGGCTGAATTCATTTATCAGATGATCAAAACGCGCAAAGCGCATGGCGACAAGGTCATCCTTGACGATGTGACACTGGCTTTCTATCCAGGCGCGAAAATCGGTGTCGTTGGTCCTAACGGAGCAGGTAAATCTTCGGTTCTAAAGATTATGGCCGGCCTAGATAACCCATCAAATGGCGAGGCCAGATTGGCAGAGGGTGCCTCCGTGGGCATTTTGCTGCAGGAGCCACCACTCAATGAGGAAAAGACCGTACTAGGTAACGTCGAAGAGGCGGTAGGCGAGCTCAAGGGCAAGATCGACCGCTTTAACGAGATCAGTGCTGAACTCGCGAATCCTGACGCCGACTACGACACCCTGCTCTCAGAAATGGGAAAGCTTCAGGAGGACATAGATGCAGCCGACGGCTGGGACCTAGAGAATCAACTTGAGCAGGCTATGGATGCGCTGCGCTGTCCACCTAGTGACCTGCCCGTCACCAACCTCTCAGGTGGTGAGCGAAGAAGGGTCGCACTCTGCAAGCTCCTGCTCCAAAAACCAGACCTATTACTGCTAGATGAGCCTACAAACCACCTCGATGCAGAGAGTGTGCTCTGGCTAGAGCAGCACCTTGCGAAGTATCCGGGTGCGGTGCTGGCAGTTACCCACGATAGGTACTTCCTTGACAATGTCGCCGAGTGGATCCTGGAGCTAGATAGGGGTCGCGCCTACCCATACGAGGGCAACTATTCGACCTACCTCGAGAAGAAGGCCGAGCGTCTTGAGGTTGCTGGCAAGAAAGACGCCAAGCTTCAAAAGCGCCTTAAGGACGAGCTCGAGTGGGTCAGGTCGACCCCAAAGGCCAAGCAGACCAAGAGCAAGGCTCGACTCGCTCGCTACGAGGAGATGGCAGCCGAGGCGGAGAAGACCAGGAAGCTCGACTTTGAAGAGATCCAGATTCCTCCCGGTCCCAGACTTGGCGATGTTGTTATTGAGGCAAAGAAGATCGCCAAGGGTTTTGATGACAGAAAGCTGTTCACAGACCTTTCATTCACTCTTCCTCGTAACGGAATTGTTGGAATCATTGGCCCGAACGGTGTTGGAAAGTCGACGCTCTTTAAGTGCATCACCGGACTCGAGCAGATTGATGCTGGTGATCTCAAGGTCGGCGAGACGGTAAAGATCTCTTATGTTGACCAGAATCGTGCAGGCATCGATCCTCAAAAGTCTCTGTGGGAGGTGGTGTCTGGAGGCCTCGACTATATCCAGGTCGGCAATGTTGAGATGCCATCCAGGGCATACGTTGCTGCTTTTGGCTTCAAGGGTGCTGACCAGCAGAAGAAGGCTGGCGTGCTCTCAGGTGGTGAGCGTAACCGTTTGAATTTGGCGCTCACCCTGAAGCAGGGCGGAAATCTTTTGCTCTTAGATGAGCCCACAAACGATCTTGATGTTGAGACTCTGGCCTCTTTGGAGAATGCGCTCCTTGAGTTCCCCGGTTGTGCCGTTGTCATCACGCACGATCGCTGGTTTTTGGACCGCGTGGCGACCCACATCCTCGCCTACGAAGGTGATGATGAGACGCCAGATCGCTGGTACTGGTTTGAGGGTAACTTCGAGGCTTACGAGGAAAACAAGATCGAGCGGCTTGGCCCTGATGCCGCCAAGCCACACCGCAGCCGCTATCGCAGGCTCACTCGCGATTAGCGGTATTCGGGGACTCTAACCATGCCCTCCTGGGCTATTGAGGCTAGAAGTTTTCCATCCTGGGAAAAGATTGACCCAAAAGCCAATCCTCTACCCCCTGAGGCGGAGGGGCTGTGTTGAACATAGAGCATCCACTGGTTCACATCAGGCTTCTCGTGGAACCACATCGCATGGTCCAAGCTCGCGGTGTTCAGTCCTGGATGCGCCCAGGAGAGACCGTGCTTTCTAAGAATTGACTCGAGGATTGTGTAGTCGGAGGCATATGCCAGCGCAGCAGTTTGAACGGCATCATCGGAAGGGACCTCGCCAATAGATCTAAACCAAATCATCTGATCCGCAGACTGCTCTTTGGCGGGCCTGAGGTAGACCGGCTCTGTTACGTGCCTGAGGTCAAAGGGTCTTGCATTAGCCCAGTAATTCGTCGCGGGGTGGTCAAGCTGGCCCAATAGGTCTTTTGCGCTGGCCAGAGTCTCTGGGTCAGGAAGGTTCGTCGGTATTTGTTCCTGGTGCTCTAGGCCACCGGCGGCGTCTTGAAAAGAGGCGCTGAGAACAAAGATCGGCTTATCCGCTTGCAGTGCCTTGACTCTTCTGGCGCTGAACGAACGTCCATCACGAAGGATCTCCACCTCGAAACGAATCTCCTGGTTGATGTCTCCCGCCCTGAGGAAGTAGCTGTGGAGGGAGTGAACACGGCGAGTCTCTGGGAGGGTCTGCATAGCAGCCACAAGGGACTGGGCGAGAACCTGTCCTCCAAATACTCTGCCGTGTGGCATCCACTGCGTGCGGCCCACAAAGTCAGTCTCGGACTGCCTTTTCAGTTTCAAAACATCGAGCAGATCCGCGGTTGGGTCAGATGGAATCTTTGGCTCGCTCATGGGAATACCTCCAGAGCCGCTAGTTTAGTTTCGCTATGACAAACAGCATTCGCTTTCTAGACACCCGCGACATGGAGGACCTTTCCTCCTACCTAACCAGAGCGAGAAAGCTCGATGATGACGGGTGTGCGAAGTTTCGAGCCTTTGGAGACATTCTCGCTGTCTATGTTTCACCAATCTTCTCTGGTTCCCTAATGGGTGATGGGCCAACCGTGCTTGGGCTGAGAACAATGAGGGTTGAAAAAACCGAACTGGATGCGACCTATTCAATTGCTTCGATTCAGGAGAGGCTCGCATCAGCCATGACTGAGGGTCTTGAGCTCGCCCTTCCCACCACAACTAGCCGAGCTGCTTGGAGTGGAGTAACACCACCTCGGCAAGACTGGGTAGAGACTGGCACGATTTCGCAGCAGCAGATCACTCAGTGGGCCAAGGATGGCATCGCCGAGGTTGCAAATACCCTTCCGTCGTCGGTTGGAAGTTCAATCGCTGCAAAGGTGAGGCTTGGGATTTGGGGCAAAACGGTGAGCCTGGAGTTTCACCTGCCCGGGGCGGCGGCCTTCGCAATGGCCGGATTGGGCTTCATGCAAAAAGGTGAGGAAATAAGGGTCTACAACGCAAAAGGCTGGGTCCGGCTGAGCTCTGCCTATGGACACGTGCTCTCGAAGCAAAGCTTCAAGATTGTCTAATCCTCAAAGGTATTCAGCAT
>JBDQMQ010000097.1:0-307 GCA_040262185.1 Aquiluna sp.
GGGTAATTTCATATTCTCGAAACTAACCATGTCTCTGACCTCGAGAAGTGCATCGGCAACAATAGCCCGCCCGAAAAGAGCCAGGTCCTCGGCCAAAGACGGATTGTCGGCAATCGATCTCGAAAGCGCCTGTTCACAGAAGTCCATCAACGAGTTATCCGAGAGCATCGCCTCGACCCGAACCCGCCTGGCCGCCGTTAGCCCCTTGGCAACTCTGAGCTGGGAATCTTCCAGGAGCCCAAAGACAATGTAGATGCGCATCAGGTCCTCGTGCCAGCCGTAGCCCTCGGTGCGCTCAATCAGCGCG
>JBDQMQ010000097.1:317-3309 GCA_040262185.1 Aquiluna sp.
AGCTGCTATCTGACGTTGCTGAGAGGCGAACCCCTCACTTGGCGAGTCTTTGGAGTCGTCGGTAAGAAGATCGGAAATTAGAAAGTGCTGCTGAATTAGCTGAGAGAAAAATACTTCTGTAGCGGGAATTAGCTTCGCTGGGTTAAGCTGGGATTGACTGCGGCCCGCTGAGGCATCGCGAGAGGGCAGGGTTAGGGTCTGAGAGACCTTCCTGATCCGTCTAATCCAATCCAGCATGCAGCAAGTTTATAGGCGGAGCCATTCTCAAGGTTGAGATGCGGTCATTACATACTGGAGAAGTACTTGAACTTTAGAAACCTGGGCATAGATGAAGACATCTGTGACGCATTAGATTCCAAATCCATCACACAACCATTCCCAATTCAGCAACAAGCCATTCCGCTTGCGTTATCTGGGGTCGATCTGATCGGCCAGGCAAAGACCGGAACCGGAAAAACCTTCGGCTTCGGGTTACCCATGCTTCAGAAATTGGGCCCCAACCCACAGCACCTGGCCCGAGGTCTTGTTGTTGTGCCAACCCGCGAATTGGCGCTGCAGGTGACTGAGGACCTTCGGCTGGCATCCAAGAATCGCACAACCAGAGTTGTCGAGATTTATGGAGGCAAGTCCTATGAGAGTCAAATCGAGGAGCTTGGAAAGGGAGCAGACGTTGTAGTTGGAACCCCCGGCCGTCTCTTGGACCTACACAAACAAAAGCTGATTAACCTCTCTGCGATTACCTACCTGGTGCTCGATGAGGCTGATGAAATGCTCGACCTGGGATTCCTTCCAGACATCGAGAAGATGTTTGCGCTACTGCCCCCAGAACGCCAGACCCTGCTCTTCTCTGCCACCATGCCGGCCCAGATTCTCTCGCTGGCTCGTCGCTACCAGCGCAAGCCAATCCACATTCGTGCGAGCGACCCAGACGAGGGTAAAACCAAGGCCGATATTAAACAGGTCGTCTACCGCGCCCACGCTCTGGACAAGGACGAGGTGCTCGGAAGGATTCTGCAGGCTGAGGGTCGCGGCAAGACCGTCATTTTCGTTCGCACCAAGCGCCTGAGCGCGAAGCTCGCTGAGGAGCTCGTCGATCGCGGCTTCAACGCCGCTCCTTTGCACGGGGACATGGCTCAGGTTGCTAGAGAGAAGTCCATGGCTGCCTTCCGCTCCGGCAAAAAGGATGTCCTGGTCGCCACTGAGGTAGCGGCGAGAGGTATTGATGTTGATGATGTTACGCACGTCATTAACTACTCGGTTCCGGAGGATGAGAAGGCCTATTTGCACCGCACCGGTCGAACCGGAAGGGCTGGCAAGCTCGGAGTGGCAGTTACGTTTGTGGACTGGGCCGATCTTGCGCGTTGGACCCACATCGACAGAGAGCTAGAGCTTGGAAAGCCAGAGCCTGTGGAGACCTATTCATCTTCGAAGCACCTTTTTGAGGACCTCGGCATCCCAGCGGGAACCAAGGGCAGACTTCGCGCGTCTACTGCCCAGCCAAAAGAAAAGTCTCAGCCAGAGAGGCGCTCAAAGCCGCAGACTCAAGAGAAGAGCCAGCCCCCGCGCAGCCGCGAGCGCCGTCGAAACTACAGAGGCGCTTCGAAGCCTTCTGCCTGATCAAGAATTCGCTCAAGCATCTCTTTCTCGGTGGTGTTCTCCGCAAGGAGATTCTCTTTAGCACCCAGCCCGTGGTAGTCGGACGAGCCGGTCTGAATCAGGTTGTGCCTTTGAGCCAGCGCCACAAGCCACCTTCTAGCAAAATCTGGCACTGATCGGTGGTTTACCTCCACGCCATCGAGTCCTGCCGCAATGAGCGCCTCGAAGTGTTCCGTCGGAAGGTCGAGCTGTGAAGCACCAGCTGGAAAGTCGATTAGCGGATGCGCCATCACCGACACTCCCCCAGCACGCCTAATTAGCCCGATGGCCTGGGAAGTGTCGAGCGAGTGATCCGAGACGTAATAGGGGCTTGTGCGGTGGAGTATCGAGGTAAAGGCATCGGAGCGAGTTGGCACGATGCCAAGGGTCACCAACGCATCGGCAATTGCGGGTCTTCCGACAGTGGCTCCGGGTTCAATCTGCGCCTCGATGTCTTGCCAGGAAATCTCGTAGTCTTCTGAGAGTAAATCAACCATCCTGCGAGCCCTGGTTACTCTCGAGTCCCTTGTCTTGGCCAGTTCAGAGACTAGCTCCGGGTGCTCAGGATTTGGCAAATAGGCAAGGATATGGACGGAGATTCTCCTGCCGTTTCCAATCTCGCTGCGGGTCGACACCTCAATGCCCGGCACCAGCCCAATTCCCTCACGGCGAGCTGCTGAAATGGCCTCATCCCATCCAGAGGTGGTGTCGTGATCGGTGATTGCTAATACGCTGATACCGCACGCAGCAGCCTTCTGAACCAGCTCGGTTGGAGTATCCAACCCATCGGAGCGGTTTGAGTGCGTATGAAGGTCAATCACAGGAGCAGAATAGTCGCATGGGTAAATCAAGAAATGCCAGTAACCGCTCTCGCACTCCTCACAGCAAGAAATTCATGGACTACATCGCCTCGAATTGGGGCGAGATTGACAGCGGTGAGATTGCAAGGTGGCCGGTTGCTGATTTCGCAGCCAAGCGCCGAGCGGAGCTAGCGAAGAAGTTCCCCGGCAAGGTACTGATCATTGAGGCCAGCCTTCCCAGGGTTAGAGCCAACGACACTGATTATCGATACCGCCCAGACAGCGCCTTCACGCACCTCACAGGCTGGGGCAGCGCTACCGTTCCCGGAGCCGTATTGCTGCTTGATGCCAGGGGCAAGAGCGTCAAAGAAAAGCTTTACCTCTTGCCAACGGCAGGCAAGGAGTCAGATGAGTTCTTTGCCAACCCCGCAATTGGCGAGTTCTGGGTTGGGCCAAGACCAACTCTTGCTGAGGTCGAAACTCAGCTGGGGATCAAGACTGAGAACATCAACAAGCTTGAAAAGCACCTCGAGAAACTTCCAAGGCCACTTTCTCTG
>JBDQMQ010000098.1:0-3282 GCA_040262185.1 Aquiluna sp.
ATACTGAGAATTGTGCTCTTGTTTTCTGGAAGTTTTCTGGGAGTTGTCTGGACTAAATCGAGTCGCTGTCGAGAATCTCATAGGAGTAGCCCTGTTCCGCCAAAAACCGCTGCCGGTTTTGGGCAAAGTCCTGCTCAAGTGTGTCCCGGGCAATGAGGGTGTAGAACTGAGCGGTCCGGCCATCCTGCTTGGGCCTTAGCAGCCTGCCAAGTCGCTGAGCCTCCTCCTGTCGCGATCCAAAAGCACCAGAAATTTGAATTGCAACAGATGCCTCCGGCAGATCAACCGAGAAATTTGCAACCTTGCTCACCACCAGCGCGGTTAGCTTTCCGTTCCGGAAGTCTTTGTAGAGCTGCTCACGCTCATCCACAGGAGTCTGACCGGTTAGCTTTGGAATGTTGAGTAATTCCGCCACCTCTTCAATCTGATCCAGGTATTGCCCAATGATCAGGGTCGGCTCACCCGCATGCTTGGCGAGGATCTTTTTCATAAGAGGAATCTTTGCCTTTGCGGTCGCTGCAATCCGAAAACGGGCGTCGCCATCGGCGATTGCGTATTCCATCCGCTCCTCATCGGGAAGCTCAACCCTCACCTCAAAACACTCAGCGGGGGCAATGTAGCCCTGTGCTTCGATGTCTTTCCAGGGGGCATCGAAACGCTTAGGGCCAATGAGCGAGAACACATCCGACTCTCTGCCGTCCTCACGAACCAGGGTCGCTGTCAGGCCGAGTCTTCTCCTGGCCTGAAGGTCTGCGGTCATCTTGAAAATTGGCGCGGGTAGTAGGTGGACCTCGTCGTAGATGATCAGACCCCAGTCCCTGGCATCGAGCAGTGCGAGGTGGGCGAACTCACCCTTTCGCTTAGTTGTGAGTATTTGGTAGGTCGCTATTGTGACCGGAGCCAGCTCCTTTGAGGACCCGGAGTACTCCGCAATGTCTTCCTCTTTGAGTGAGGTGCGGGCAAGCAACTCGTCTCGCCACTGCCTCGCTGCAACAGTGTTTGTGACGAGGATCAATGTGTTGCGCCTTAGCTCCGCCATGGTTGCCGCACCCACCAGGGTCTTGCCCGCCCCACATGGCAGCACCACCACTCCCGAGCCACCGGCCTGAAACTTCGCCACCGCCTGCTTTTGATAGTCCCTCAGATCCCAGTCGGAGTTGTCCAGTGAGATTTCAAAAGGAGTCCCTGGGGTGAATCCGGCATTGTCTTCAGCGGGCCAGCCCAACTTCAGAAGCTGCTGCTTGAGTTGGCCTCTGGCCCAAGGCTGAATTCGGAAACCTGAGTCGACCCTGCCCTCCAAGAGCTCTGCCACCTTCTTATTGCTTGAGACCTCGGCCATAACCGCAGCGGAGTCGGAAACGAGAACTAAGCCCTCATCGTCCCGGGTAATAACGAGCTTTCCGAAGCGGTCAATTGTCGAGCGAATCTCGCTGACCACTGAGCTTGGAAGCTCGAACTTTGACCAGCGAGTCAGCGAGTCAATGATGAAGTCTGCATCGTGACCTGCAGCGCGAGCATTCCAAAGCCCGAGCCGGGTAATGCGGTAGGTGTGGATGTGCTCAGGTGCTCGCTCCAGCTCCGCAAAGATTGCCAGTTCATGCCTGGCGTCTGAGGCATCGGGGTGGCCAGTCTCAAGCAGCACGGTCCTATCGGACTGAACAATTAGGGGGCCGGGAGACATCGTTTAAGCCTAACTGAGCACTACGGACTTGATTCTTGAGACCGGGAGGGTGCGCTCTGCCTGACGCTCTTCATCACGCCCCCTGAGCCTTCCCGCTCCAAGTCCCAGCGGAGTCAGCAGGAAATTCTCCTCGGTGCCACTTGGAAGCTCAATCGAAAGCTGCACTTTCAATTTGTTCTTGAGGGCAAACTCCAATTGCCTAAGCACATCCGATGGGTCCGCCGCTGTCTTTTCTCCGCTGAGAAGGTTTTTCGCTCGAGCCTCGAGCTCATCATCGCTTTGTACCTCGAGAGTAAGACTTGCGGTGAAGCGTGGTGAAAGAATCTTGCCTTTGTCATCGATCATTACAGCTGCATAGCCTGCGTCCCTGAGGGAGAAGTAGCTCAGCTCAACCGAGCTGGGGCTCTTCAGCTCTCCCGCAGAGCCAGTAAGACTGAGGTGATTGAGCACACGCTCATTCTTTATCTGGGTAAGCAAAATCTCGTCTGCCGCTTCGATTGTTGTGCTGTCGCCCGATCTCGAGATTTTGAGTTTTCCAAACTTTTGCTCAACTGAAGACAAAAGATATTCAACGGGTTGGGGCAGCTTGTTGCCACTGAGACCCTCGAGTGTCTTTCTGACGTCCTTCAGGCTGCCACCTGTTTCTAGGTGGTGCGAAAGGGAGAGGGCACTGAGCCGGAACCTGGATGCAAGGCCCAAGTCCTCGCTGTCGGCGAAAGAGTCGAGCTGTTTGTGCAGCTTGGTCGTCAATGGTGATGGGCAAACGATTGAAAGATCCCCCTGGACAATAAGCCGCTCTTCTGCCGCGGGAAGGTTCTTTGCAATCTCTTTTGCAGCGGCACTTGGCCCCAGGGTTATTGGCTTCAGGGCAAGACCCTGATTCATCAGACCCAGTGTTGCGCCGAACTCCAAGGCCTTGAGGTTGAAGGTGAGCATTAGCGGAAACGCCTCGAGGAGCTGCTCAAGAATCGCACCCTCAGTTAGCTTCAGCTTCGGTAGGTCCCAGATGCGGTCGATTAGCTGACCAAGTGCCTGCTCACGAGTCATCCCAAGCCACTTTTGCCCAAGCTCGGTGGTGACCCAACGACCGTGGTGTTCGGCAACGTGGCCGGCCAGCATGGCAAGTCGGAACCTTAGCTGCACATCCTTGCTTTGCCACTTGAGCTTCTCGCCGATCAGCTTTGCATCCTGGGCCCTAAGGCCTGTCTTCATGACATCAAACCAGTGCTGCTCAAGCGCGAAGTGAATCTCCGTGAGGCAGAGCATCGTCTCGTAGGCGGAGAGGTTTCCGCCTTCGGTCTCCAACCTCGGCCTCTTACCCGGCTCGATTCTCTCGAGGGCCTCTAGAGCTTCTGGGTATGGCTTACTGTCAGCTAGAAAGCTTGCCTGCAATTGCCTGGAGCTCTTTCCAGCTGCAAGCATTTCGAGGTCTTTTGCGGAAAGCTTGCGAATTCGAGATTCGATTTCTCTTCCGGTTAGTAGCAGCCTGCTCAGATCAAAGAGATCCTTGCAGCCGGCTGAGTTACCCACCATCTGGGAGAGAACTAGTTGAAGCTGATTTGTTGAGTGCTCCCGGAGCACTCCGGCGAGACTAAGTATTG
>JBDQMQ010000099.1:0-3231 GCA_040262185.1 Aquiluna sp.
GGTCTCCCAGTTCCCCCGCCATGAAACCAATTACCGAGTCTGGGATGTCAAACTTCTGCGGATTTGCTTCGAACTCTTTTGGATCCGCATCGACAGCGACTAGGTGCAGTGCCAAGTCACCAACCACCTTTGAGCTTGGAGTCACCTTTGGTGGCCTTCCCAGGATGCGGTTTGCCTCTGAGTACATCTTCTCCACCAGTTCGAAACGATCTCCTAGGCCAAGGGCAATTGCCTGCTGCCTCAGGTTTGATAGCTGCCCGCCGGGAATCTCATGCCTGTAGACCCTGCCGGTTGGGCCGGGAAGTCCGGACTCGAAGGGTGCGTAAACCTTTCGGACTGCCTCCCAATAGGGCTCTAGGTCTGTCACCTTGTCAAGGGACATTTCGGTGTCGCGCTCTGTGTTCGCCAGAGCTGCAACTAATCCAGAGGCGGATGGCTGTGAGGTGGTGCCAGCCATCGGAGCACTTGCCACATCAACCGCGTCGACACCGGCATCCACCGCAGCCAACAGGGTTGCAAGCTGTCCTCCTGCCGTGTCGTGGGTGTGGAGGTGAACGGGAAGGTCAAAACGTTCCCTGAGTGCGGTAACCAAGGTCGCTGCCGCCCGAGGGCGCAACAGGCCAGCCATGTCCTTGATTGCAAGCACATGCGCTCCGGCAGCTACCACGCTGTCTGCGAGCTTCAGCCAGTAGTCGAGGGTGTAGAGATTTTCGTTTGGGTCTAGGAAGTTTCCGGTGTAGCTAAGACCGACCTCTGCCACCGATCCCGTATGCTCCCGCACGGCATGGATTGCCGGGGTCATCTGGTCAACATCGTTTAGGGCATCAAATATGCGGAAGATGTCAACACCAGTAGCGGCTGCCTCCTTGATAAAAGCATCTGTAACTTCGGTCGGGTAAGGGGTGTAGCCAACGGTGTTCCTACCCCTGAGGAGCATCTGGATACAAATGTTTGGAAGCTTTGCCCTGAGTGCCTCAAGGCGCTCCCAAGGGTCTTCTCCAAGGAACCTAAGTGCCACATCGTAGGTTGCTCCGCCCCAGGCCTCGATGCTCAGTAGCTCCGGGGTCATTCTGGAAACGTAAGGGACCGCTGCGACCAGATCCTTACTTCGAACCCTGGTCGCCAAAAGCGACTGGTGGGCATCGCGGAAGGTGGTGTCAGTTACGAGAACTCTGTTTTGCTCCCTCATCCACGAAGCAAACTTCTCTGGACCCAGCTGGTTTAGAAGCTGCTTTGAACCCGCAGGGGGTTCTGCGGAAAGGTCAATCTGCGGAAGCTTCAGAGCTGGATCGGTCTTACCCTCGCCTGATCCAAAGGGCTTGTTTACCGTTACCTCCGCAAGCCACTGCAGAACCTTGGTGCCGCGGTCCTGGGAAACTCTGGCTTGCATCAGCTCGGGACGCTCATCTATGAAGTGGGTAGAGAGTTCCCCCGAGGCAAAGGTCTCGTCGTCCAGTACGGCCTGAAGAAAGTTGATGTTGGTCGCCACTCCCCTGATGCGGAACTCCGCCAGTGCCCTTCGAGTTCGCTCGACCGCAGAGCGGAAGTCTCGACCGCGTGTGATGAGTTTCACCAGCAGCGAGTCGAAGTGAGGAGACACTTCGGCACCGGTGGTGACCGTACCGCCATCTAGACGAATGCCGGCACCTCCCGGTGAGCGGTAGGTGGTGATCATGCCCGTGTCTGGACGGAAGCCAGCGGCAGGGTCCTCGGTTGTGATGCGGCACTGAATTGCAAACCCGTGTGGCTTGATGTCCTCTTGCCTTAGCCCTAGCTCTGCAAGGGTCTGGCCTGCCGCGATGCGAAGCTGCGACTGCACAAGGTCAACATCGGTGACCTCCTCGGTCACCGTGTGCTCGACCTGAATCCTAGGGTTCATCTCGATGAAGACATGCTTGCCAGTGTTGGGGCCTTCAGTCTCAATCAGAAACTCAACAGTTCCCGCATTTTGGTAGCCGATCTCGGTGGCGAATGCGATTGCGTCCCTAAAAAGCTGCTGGCGCAGGTCATCTTCGAGCTGAGGTGCGGGAGCAATCTCAACAACCTTTTGGTTGCGACGCTGAATTGAGCAGTCGCGCTCTAACAGGTGCATGATGTTGCCCTCGAGGTCGGCAAGAATCTGAACCTCGATATGGCGAGGGCGAATTACAGCTTGCTCAAGAAATACCCTGGGGTCACCAAATGCGCTGGAGGCCTCCTGCATGGCAGCCTCCAAGGCCTGCTTCAGCTCGGACTTTTCGTCCACCTTGCGCATGCCGCGACCGCCGCCGCCAGCTACCGCCTTCACATACAGCGGGAAGCCGATCTTTTCTGCCTGTCCCTCGAGTTTCTTGACATCGTCAGAGGACTCGGTGGAGGCAAGTACTGGAACGCCTGCCCTGATTGCCGCGGCCTTGGCGTTGACCTTGTCTCCAGCGAGCTCCAAGATTTCAGCCGCGGGTCCGACAAAAGCTATTCCGTTTTCGCGGGCGGCATTTGCCAGGTCTGGGTTTTCGCTTAGGAAGCCGTAGCCGGGATAGATGGCGTCAGCCCCGCACTCCTTGGCCACACGAATGATTTCGTCAACAGATAGATAGGCACGAACCGGTGAGCCTTCAGCGCTAATCTCGTATGCCTCATCGGCCTTGAGCCTGTGAACTGAGTTGCGATCCTCATAGGGGTAGACGGCAACTGTCCGAGCACCAGTCTCGTAGGCGGCACGAAATGCCCTAACCGCTATTTCTCCGCGGTTAGCCACCAGAATCTTTTTGAACATCAAACCTCACTGAAACACAGGTGCCCTAAGGGTTACCAGCGCATAAAAAGGTAGCCTAATTCAATGCACGTGCTGAGTGTGAGCTCCCTCAAGGGTGGCGTGGGAAAAACCACGGTCGCGTTGGGCCTAGCCTCCGCAGCACTAAACAAAGGTCTCAACACTTTAGTTGTTGACCTAGACCCGCAGTGCGACGCAACTAGCGGCCTTGCAGCACCCTCCGATCAGGGGTTTTCCGTTGCCGAGGTGCTCCAAAGTCCCAAACTTCAAAACCTGAGGCGAGCAATTGTTCCCTCGGCCTGGCATCGAGACTCAAAGATGGACGTGCTAGTTGGCAGCCCGAGATCCTTGCTGCTCGATAACCCGGCACCCTCAGTCTCCGATGTCTGGAAGCTTGAGGAGGTCCTGGCGAGCATCGAAGATGAATATGACCTTGTAATTATCGACACTCCCCCGTCTATCAATGCCCTAACCAGAAC
>JBDQMQ010000100.1:0-3155 GCA_040262185.1 Aquiluna sp.
GTCCGTGGACAGTGACGAGCTCCTCTGAGATGTCATTGAGAGTCGAAATCGGAACCGAAGCACCGCCAATCGCGGCACGTGACCTACCATCTGAACTCACCGACCGATTGATTATGACCTCGCCACTTGTGACATCAGCACCAAGTTCCTCAAGGCGCCCAAGAAGATCTGAGTTCGCAGAGCGAATCCGACCCTCAACAAAGAGTTGCTTTTCGCCCGTTCGAACACTTGTCGAGTCGGCGCGCTCACCAAGCAGGAGCCCGAGAGCTGTTAGGACCATGGTCTTACCCGCACCAGTTTCTCCAGTGAGTGCGGTGAAGCCTGGGGCGAGCTCCAGATTTGCCGAGCTGATTACGCCAATTGAGCGAATCGAGAGTGATTCAATCAAGCCTCAGCCTCCGGACCTCGCCACCCTGATACCGGAAGTGAGAATTTTCTTACGAGCCTGTCGGCAAATGGAGCATTATCGAGAACCACCATCTTCACCGGAACAGGACGCTTGGCAACCTCGATGCGGGCACCGGGACCTAGGTCAAAGGTTCTGCGGCCATCACACCACAGCACCCCGCTACCGGGAGACCTCCTGAGGACCTCGACCGCAACGGTTGATTCTGGATCAATAACAAGGGGCCGGGCAAATAGAGCGTGCGCACTGAGCGGCACAACCACAAAGGCCTCCACATTCGGCCAGACCACAGGTCCCCCAGCGCTGAAGGCGTAGGCGGTTGAACCAGTTGGGGTGCTGACTAGTACCCCATCGCAACCAAAGCTCGATACAGGTCTTGCGTCAATCTCGAGCACCACCTCGAGCATTCGCTCGCGGGCGCTCTTCTCAACGGCTACCTCATTGATTGCCCAGCTCGAAAAAACCTCTTTGCCCTCTTGCCACACCTTCACCTCAAGAGTGGTGCGCTCGCTGGTCGAAAACTTACCCGCTGCCACTGCATCCAAGACAGCAGAGATCTCGGAACGCTCAGCCTCCGTCATGAATCCAACATGACCTAGATTGATGCCGAGAATTGGTGCTGGGTTGTCATTTACAATCTCCGCGGCCCGCAAAATGCTGCCATCGCCGCCAAGGACCATAACCAGATCAAGATCTTCGCCAGCGTAGGCCTTTGAACCCTCCGGTTGGGCAGCACCTAGAGCTGCAAAGTGATCGAGGTCATCTTTATCAAACACGCAGGCAATGCCTCTTTGGGCCAGATGCTTACAGGCGTTTGTCGCCTCCTGGGCAGCAGCATCGTCAGCGTGACTGATGACAATCAAAACTCTCTGCATGCCCATTACTCCTATAACCAAAAGGCTACTGCGTTCAGTCCTCGCGTGGACTTTTCAACAGCCATTAGAGCTTTGGCTGACTGTCTTATCGAAGGTGTGCCAGGAACTCCGTGTTGCCCTTAGTTCCCACAACCGGAGAGACACAAACCCCTGACACCTCAGCTCCTAACTCGCTGAATACAGCCAAGACCTTGTCCTTAGCGGTCTCTCGATCACTATCTACCCTCACCACACCTGCCCTGAGTTTCTCCTTGCTCAATTCAAACTGCGGTTTTATCAAAACCACGAGCTCGGCTCCCTGAGCAAGCTCAAGCATTTTCTTGGCAACCACCGTCAGCGAGATAAAGCTCAGATCCACCACGACCAGACTCGGTCTAACCGGCGTTATTTTCTTTAGCTGACTCAAGGTCAGCTCTCTGACGTTGGTGCCCTCCACGTTCACTACCCTGGGGTCTAGTTGCAGCTCAGGTGAGAGCTGATCATGCCCGACATCTATGGCAATGACCCTCTCGGCGCCAGCTCCCAAGAGCACCTCGGTGAAACCTCCGGTGCTAGCTCCAATGTCGAGGCACACCCCGCTTGGGGTGACGCCAAACTCCTCGAGAGCAAAGGACAGCTTCCCGCCCGCCCTCGAGACCGCGAGGACAACATGGGTATCTATCGAGTCGCTCTCGGTGACTAGGTGTGATGGCTTGGTTTGGGTTTCGCCGTTGACGGTTACTGACCCCTGCTGAATAAGCCTTGCGGCTTGGTTGCGGCTTCTACTTAGCCCGCGGTTCGTGAGCGCTACATCAAGCCTCAACTACCTAGCAGCTCCTCGAGCTCGGCCACGAGCTTTTTCAGTGCCTCGATTTGAGCCTCTGGTTCCATCTTTTCAATCTCTTGTATTCGAGCCTCTAAGTCCTGGTCCACCTATTACCTAGCCCATCAATTCTTGCTCTACCTGCAGACCATAAATTGGCCTGCCACTTGTCCAGATTAGGCTTGCGGCCGCCCGAAGGGAGTCCAATTCCTTAGGGTTTTGAGAACTGCAGACGATCTTGTCTCCAAGTAGCTCCACCTCGCTGCCCCGGCAGCTAACCCCGCGCCTAGTGGTTTTGAGCTCTGGGTAGTCCAGGAATAATTCACTGAGGTCCTGAAGGATGTAGCCGGGACGCTCATCGCTCTTAGCACCCAGAAGCTCTTTTTTAGTGGCAATACCGGTTAGAACACAGGCCGACTGCAGACCCGCACCAATTGCCCCCTTGATGTCGGTATCTAATCGGTCTCCGATAACAAGCGGTGACTGAATATCGAGCTGCTCGAGGGCTGAATCAAAGATTGGTCTGAACGGTTTGCCAGCAAAGTCCGGCAGTTGGCCGACGGCAGTGTGGACGGCACCCACCAAGGTGCCATTTCCAGGTGCTATGCCAGCCTCAAGAGGAATGGTCCAGTCCTGGTTAGTTGCAATCCAAATGGCCCCGGCCTGTATTGCGAAAGCTGCCTGGGCTAGATGCTCCCACCCGACACTCGGGCTAAAGCCCTGAATAACGGCAACCGGTGAATCACTTGCAGACTCCACCAACTCGAAACCGAGTGCGGAAACTTCTGACCTAAGTCCCTCCCCACCCACTACAAGAACTTTGGAACTTGGTGGGATGCGCTGGGCCAGAATCTTGGCCGCCGCCCTGGCAGAACCAATGATTTCTTCACCCTCTACCTTTAGGCCAAAGCCTCTGAGCTGTTGAGCTATCTGCTCAGGTGTTCGAGAGGCATTGTTGGTGATGTAGCCAATCTTCTTGCCCTCCGCTTGAGCGCGATTTATGGCTTCGACAGCTCCGGGTATTGCCTGCTTGCCTCTGTAGACAACACCGTCTAGATCAAGTAGCAGAGAG
>JBDQMQ010000101.1:0-3143 GCA_040262185.1 Aquiluna sp.
CAAGTGAGCGCTTACCCTCGGGAGAAACCAGCGCGAGGACAACATTCTTGAGAGTGTCCGCAGCCGTCCACTGACCGTCCTGTCTAGGGTGATTTTGGTTTGAAAAATCGACCAGGGTGGCGATGGTCGGAGTCTTCGGAGACTCGTGGATCTGCGCCGCCGGAGTCTTTGAAGCATCTTTTTCTTGAGCCACTTCAAATCGGATTGCCTCTACGTTGGCGGCAAAGCCTCCCGAGGAGCGGACGAAGGTGTCCTCACCGATTGGCGCCGGACACAAAAACTCTTCTGACTTCGAGCCTCCCATTGCACCCGCATCAGCCTTGACGATTACGTAGTCGAGCCCGAGCCTTTTGAAGATGCGCTCGTAGGCATCGCGCTGTGCCTGATAGCTGACCTCGAGGCCTTCGTCCGAGATGTCGAAGCTGTAGGCGTCCTTCATGATGAACTCGCGACCGCGCAAGAGTCCCGCTCTTGGCCTTGCTTCGTCGCGGTACTTGAGCTGAATCTGATAGATGCTCAGTGGCAGGTCTTTGTAGGAGGTGTAGAGGTCTTTCACCAAAAGCGTGAAGACCTCCTCGTGGGTTGGGGCAAGTAGGTAGTCAGCGTCCTTGCGGTCTTTGAGCCTGAAAATGTTGTCGCCGTATTCCTCCCAGCGACCGGTGGCCTCATAGGGCTCCTTGGGGAGCAGCCCAGGGAAGTGCACCTCTTGGCTGCCAGCTGCTGCCATCTCCTCGCGGACGATCTTTTCGATCTTGTTCTTGACCATTAGCCCAAGCGGCAGCCAAGACCAGATTCCTGGCCCTGCTCTGCGGATGTAGCCGGCTCGAACTAGGAGCCTGTGGCTATCAACCTCGGCATCGGCAGGATCCTCGCGGAGGGTTCTTAGAAAAAGTGTGCTCAGGCGATAAGGCATGCGCACAATGTTAGCTACTCGCCGACGGATACCTGTGCGGTTCCAAGCTCACTTGGATCCATTTCCGCGGCAATTCGGTTGGCCTCTTCGATCAAGGTCTGAACAATTTCGCTCTCAGGGACAGTCTTAATAACCTCACCTTTGACAAAAATCTGGCCCTTGCCGTTACCCGAGGCAACGCCAAGATCGGCCTCTCGCGCCTCACCCGGGCCATTTACAACGCAGCCCATTACAGCAACGCGAATCGGAACCGTCAGGTGCTTGAGACCCTCGGTGACGTCGTCTGCAAGTGTGTAGACATCGACCTGCGCCCTTCCGCAGCTTGGGCAGGAGACGATTTCGAGCTTTCTAGGTCTGAGGTTCAGGCTCTCCAGAATCTGTGAACCCACCTTGATCTCCTCTACCGGCGGAGCAGAGAGGGAAACCCTGATCGTGTCTCCAATGCCCTGGCTCAAGAGCGCGCCAAAAGCAACCGATGACTTGATGGTTCCCTGGAATGCCGGGCCGGCCTCTGTAACACCGAGGTGCAGCGGCCAATCGCCGCGCTCGGCCAGCTGCTGATACGCGCTGACCATCACAACAGGATCGTTGTGCTTAACCGAGATCTTGAAGTCGTGGAAGTCGTGCTCTTCAAACAGGGAGGCTTCCCAGACAGCAGATTCAACAAGCGCTTCAGCCGTTGGCTTGCCGTATTTCTCCAAGAGCCTCGGGTCCAAAGAACCTGCGTTCACGCCAATACGGATGGAGACTCCTGCGTCCTTCGCTGCCTTGGCGATCTCACCAACCTGGTCGTCAAACTTTCTGATGTTTCCCGGGTTCACCCGCACGGCACCGCACCCGGCATCAATTGCCTGGAAGACATAGCGCGGCTGAAAGTGGATGTCGGCAATCACGGGAATCTGGCTGCGCTTTGCGATGATGCGAAGTACGTCTGCGTCGTCCTGGGATGGCACCGCAACACGAACTATGTCACAGCCGGATGCCGTCAGTTCCGCAATCTGCTGCAAGGTGGCATTGATGTCGGTGGTCGGGGTGGTGGTCATCGACTGCACCGAGATTGGTGCGTCCCCGCCGACAGCCACCTTGCCAACCATGATCTGCCGGGTCTTACGCCTGGGAGCGAGTGTTGGAGGTGGTGACTTGGGTAGTCCGAGATTTACAGCCGGCACTTACGCCCCTTTACTTTTTTCTCTAGCAATACAACAGCCAAGAGCTAATTTAGCTTCCTAGCCCAGACTGATTGGGTTAATCAGGTCAGCCAGAATCAAAACGACCCCAGTGAAGATTAGTAGCACCCACATTCCATATGCCACAGGCAGAGCCTTCGCGGTGTCAACGGGACCGGGGTCTTTTCTGGCAACAAGGCGCGAAAGCCCGCGCTTTGCTCCCTCATAGAGGGCCCCTGCAACGTGACCACCATCAAGTGGCAATAGCGGAATCAGGTTGAAGGCAAACAGCGCAATATTCAATGAACCCAGAAGGAGCAGTAGCGAAGAGAGCTTGGCCTCGAGAGGAATCTCTGCCGCGGTGAGCTCCCCGGCAAGCTGCCCCACACCAACAATCGATACCGCCCCATAGGGGTCGCGCTCGGCAAGGCCGAAGGTTGAGACAAAGACCTGGTAAACCTGCTGCGGAAGTTCAAGAATGAAGGCAAACATGGCCCCTGTTGCTGCCAGTCCGTAGCCGAGCGACTCACCAAGCGGCATTGGGTTGCTCGTGGGAGCAAGGCTGACGCCAATTATCGGGGTGAGCCTGGTCACCGGGTTACCCTCCCCATCAAGGCTCAGCGTTCCATTTGAGTCGTAGACGGCCCTTTCAAAATAGCTCGGGGTAATGCTCAGGCTCAGCTGCTGGCCGTCCCTGTCGACAACCAAAGTCGATGATCCCTGACCACGAGTGGTCATGATTTCCGTTACCTCGGCCCAGCTTGCAACATTTGTCCCATTTACAGACAGGACCCTGTCGCCGTCGGCCATCCCGGCCTGAGCCGCGGGCGATATCGGAGCTCCCGCGGGGCAACTGCCATCGCTTGAAGCCTCAATGCACTGATAAACCTTGGCAACAGTAAGAGAGTTTTGCAGTGGGCCAATTCCCGTTAGGGCAATTGCAATTAGCAGCAGTCCAAGGAAAAAGTTCATCATGGGCCCACCCAGCATGATGGTGACTTTCTTCCAGGTGCTCAGCTCGTAAAACTGTCTTCCCGAATCGCCCTCTTCTTCCTGGGCGGCAA
>JBDQMQ010000102.1:0-3064 GCA_040262185.1 Aquiluna sp.
TTACCATCGCCAGCACGCTCAGCACCAACCAGGTGAGGAAGGCGGTCAGGGCGACGAGCCAGGCATCTAGCTGAGCAAACAGGCCAAGCCCCCAGGCCGAGAACAGCACGGAGAAGATGACTGACTGAGATAAGTAGATGGTCAGCGAATGCCTGCCGGCTGCACTTAGTAGGCCAATGCCACCGACCCTTTCGCTGATCAGCCACAGCACTCCCACATAACCCGCAGAGAGAATCGGTGCGGTTAGAAAGTTCAGCGCCAAGGAGATAAGCGATAGACCGAGACTGTATTGATCCGCAAGCAGGTTGAAGATATAGATTGCTGCCGCAGCCAGCTGCAGCGGAAGTCCTATAGCAATACCCCAGATAGCCATGCGCCTCATCAGGGCGGGATTAGCTCCAGAGGCCAAACCGTTCTTTCTTGCCACCAAGACTCCGACCAAAAATGCGACCATGACCAAAGGCCCCTGCAACAAGAAGCCTTGAGGTGCGAAGGTGAGCCAGAGCTCGAATCTGGCAGCAGCGGCCTCCAAGAATCCACCCGAGCCAAGCGCCTGGTTTAGGCCTCCGAGGCCGGAGGTGTCATCTGGGAGAGTCTTGCCTTTGGTTGCGAGAAATGCTTCCCCAACTGCCACCAACAGGGCAAGCAGAGTGAACAAGACTGCAGAAAAGATGTAGATGCCTCTTGCCCAGCGTCTGACCGTTTTGTCAGGTCGGAAGTAGAAGGCCAGAAGGACAAGTCCAAATACTCCGTAGAGGAACAGGATGTCGCCGTGGAAGAGGAAGACGAAGTGGACAACACCAAAGAGAATTAGCCCGACAGACCTGCCAACCCAACGCGAACGATTTGCCCGCTCACCCTTAATTACATAGTGAGCGGAGTAACCAAAGAGGAACGAAAACAGCAGGTAGAACTTTGACTGGAACAAGAGCATCACAATGAAGGCTGCAGCCGAGTTAGCGCCGGAGGTCAAGTCAGCCGACTCAAAGCCGCTAACAGTGTCAACGGCAAAATATTGAACGTTGACCATTGCGATGCCTAAAAGAGCAAAGCCGCGGAGTATGTCAGGAAAGCTATCTCTGGTTTTGATCATTTTGAACGCTGCCTTTCCTTCTTTAGATCCTGAGAAAGCATTGCCATCGATGGCAACATCAAGGCGTATGCGAACAGCAGCCAAAACACCGCCTGCACCTGAGGCCAGTTATAGCTAATCGTGTAGTTGAACCCATCAGACATCTGCTGCAAGTCTGAGAAAACGGAATAGCCCATGAGTGCCGAAACAAAAAGTATGACGATGAGGCTAAGCCATCGGTACGCAGTCAAATAACTTCGGTCGCGAAACTTAAGAAGCATCTCATCGAGCGCCTCTTGTGGAGCATCGGCTACTAGTCGAACCGATTGGCGTAAGAGGAACCAGAAGACAAAGATCAGAAGAATGTGGATAAGCGATAGCGCTGCCCAACCCGGCTCCCGGGTTGCACTCGTCAGCAGGAATGCAGTACCAAGCAAAATGCTTAGATTTGAGGCCACAATCAAAGTTCGCTTCGCCGTCGTGGTTCTAAGGCCATCCCATTTGGTGTCATTGAGCTGCTTCTCAACTGATTTCACTGAGGCTGAAGCCCATGCAGCATCGGGAGATCCTTTGGGCGCAACCCTATACATCGCCCAGTAGTCGTCCCATAGGCCTCTTGCCTTCAAATAGAGAAGGAAGATTGGCATCTCAATTAGGAACATCGCGATGATTGTGAAGAAGAACCAGTTGAGGTCAAAAGTGAAGAGCCTGAAGGCCGGATCCGATTGCCAAAACAAAACCGCCGAGATTGCAAGCGGGATGCCTGTGACAACAACATCCATCCACGCCATCAGTTTGACGTTGTTGCCAATCACCTTTGGGTAGAGCCACAGATAGGCGATAGCTAGGGTGGCCAGGATGTAAAAGATGACTAGAAGTTCGTTACTCATTGTTTTCCTCATCGAGCCAGAAGATCTCCTCGACGCTGGCTCCTAAGACCGAAGCGATACGCAGCGCCAACACAAGTGATGGCGAGTACTCACCGCGTTCGATGTATCCGATGGTTTGGTAGTGAACACCGACCTGCTCGGCGAGCTCTTGCCGAGACAGGTTGGTTCTGGTTCGCAGGTCCTCGACGCGGTTAGCTACCCGCTCTTCTTCAGACTTTGGTTTGCGACCCATGGATGTAGCATAAATGCTATGTAGTAATAATGCAACAACTACCTAAACTTATTTAGCTTGGCGTGAAAATCGGCCGCCCACCGATACCTCTTGCCAAGTTGTGCGAGAGCAAAAATAAGGATGGGAAACCAGAAGTTCTTCAGGGCCCAGAAAATAATCCTTCTCATGCGAGCTCGCTGAGTTTCTCAAAGGCCCGCTGCTCATCAATCCGCCAGAAAGTGATCTGCTTTTCGTTAATAAGCAAAACTGGCACTTCCTCGCTAAAGCGCTGCAGTTCCTCGTGGTCGGCAATGTCCACAAGCTCCACTGTGTATTCACGCTCGGGATATTCGGCGGCAAAACGGGCAATGACCCTTGCCAGGTCGGACTCGGCTGCAACGCAAAGGTGGCAGCCCTGCCGAATCACCAATTGGATCTCTATTGGCTCTTTCATGGTTCAAGACTAGGTGATTGTCTTCCGCTCTAGACTTAGCGAGTGAACCCCGAAGCCGCGAAATCGACAAAGAAGATTGCTGCCTTCTTCGACGTCGACAACACGCTGGTCTGTGGCTCAACTGCAATCCTCTTTGGCAAGGTCGCCTTCACCGGAGGCAGCATAAAGCGCCGCGATGTCTGGCGGTTTATGTGGGAACACGTGATGTTTATAAGGCGTGGGGAGAAGACCTCCAAAATGGCCGACATCAAAGATCGTGCCCTCATGCTCACCCGCGGTCACTCGGTCAAGGAGCTCCAAGAACTGGTCGACCAGGTTTACAAAGACGAAATCCGTCCAAGGCTCTGGCCTAGGGCGGTTGAGAGGCTAAAGCACCACCTTGAACAGGGTCATGAGGTGTGGTTGGTGACAGCCTCGCCTGTGGAGCTAGCCGAAGT
>JBDQMQ010000103.1:0-2916 GCA_040262185.1 Aquiluna sp.
GGCGTAACGATCTCGGGCGGAATCAGTGGGCCTGAAGACTCGGTGTCTTCCTGGCTACTTAGCCATATGCCTATCAGGCCGAGCACCAGCAGAGACGCAATTAGACCGCGCTTCTTCTGAGCCTCACCCAGTGAGTTGTATTTATCGACCAGAGCTCGCATGGGAGCATCTTGTAACCAAAGCCAACTGCCATCAGCAGACTGCACGAGGTTGTGTAGAAGTAGCTACTTGGTCGAGATGTTCACAAGCTTCGGGGCACGCACAATGATGTTCTTGGCTTCTTTGCCCTCTAGGGCACGCTTCACAGCATCGGAATTCATCACAAGCTCTCGAAGCTCGTCCTCGGTGATAGTTGTAGAGACCTCAAACTTGTCCCGGAGCTTTCCATCCACCTGAGCAACTGCCGTCAGGGTCTGGCGCACCAACAATGATTCGTCCACTGAGCGCAACTTAGCCTTGGCGACAGAGGGTTCGTGACCGAGAAGATGCCACATATCCTCCGCTGTATAGGGAGCAAAAAGACTCAGGGCTTTTGCAAGCTCCTCTGCGCCCTCGCGTACGGCTGGATCTTGTGGCCCACAACCGGAGTCAATGGCCTTTCGCAGAGTGTTAGTGAGCTCCATGCACTTTGCAACCCCGACATTGAACTTGAAGCCTTCAATCGACTCCTCAAATGACTTGAGAAACGCGTGGGTTGCGCTTCGGACAGCCTTGTCGCCGGCTTTGTCATCGCTGCCGACCTCGCTGCTGACGTCCTGCGCGACTCTCCAGGCGCGAGCTAGGAACTTGGAGGAGGCAGCTGGTGAAACATCCGCCCAGTCAATATCATCCTCGGGAGGCCCAGCAAATGCCATCGTGAGCCTCACGGCATCCACGCCGTGTTCGTCCAACTGCTCGCTTAGCCTGACGAGGTTGCCACGCGACTTGCTCATGGCTTGCCCGTTCATTAGCACCATGCCCTGATTCAAAAGGCGCGTGAAAGGCTCTTCGAAGTCGACAAGCTTCATGTCAAATAGAACCTTGGTGAAAAACCTGGAGTAAAGAAGGTGCAGGATTGCGTGAGTCACACCACCGACGTACTGATCTACTGGAGCCCACTCTTTTGCCATTTCGGGGTCAAAGGCAACCTTCTCGCTTCCTGGGTTTAGGTAGCGAAGGAAGTACCAGGAGCTATCAACAAAAGTGTCCATGGTGTCGCTGTCGCGCTTGGCGGCTGAGCCACACTTTGGGCAGTCAACATTGATCCAATCGCTGGCGGCTCCCAGCGGCGAGGTGCCCTTGGGCTGAAGGTCCAAACCTAGGGTGGGCGGCAACTCCACTGGCAGCTGGTCTTCGGGAACCTCAACCTCACCGCACTTATCGCAGTGAATGATAGGGATCGGAGTACCCCAGTAGCGCTGCCTAGAAATCAGCCAGTCACGGAGCCTGTAGTTCTTTGCCTTTTTGCCTGAGCCTTTTTCCTGAAGGAGCTCGATTGCCTTGTCGATGGCGTCAGCCTTGGTAAGTCCATCTAGCGGTCCCGAGTTGACCATGACGCCATCGCCGACGGTCGCAACAAAACTCTTGGCCGGGTCTTCCTCGCCAGTATCCACAACCATTCGGATCTCGATACCCATAGCCTTGGCAAACTCAATGTCTCGCTCATCATGAGCGGGAACGCCCATGATGGCGCCGGTTCCATAGTCAGCGAGCACGTAGTCGGATACCCAGATCGGCAGTCGCTCTCCGTTTAGTGGATTGATTGCATACCGTTCGAGGAATACACCGGTCTTCTCGCGATCGGTTGCCAGTCGCTCAATGTCGTTGGCCTTCTTGGTCTTCTCTAGGTAGCTGTGGAACTGCATTCGCACTTCGGCAGACGAACCTGCAGCAAGCTCACTTGCGAGGTCAGAGTCGGCTGCAACGACCATGAAAGTTGCCCCAAATAGGGTGTCTGGCCGCGTGGAGTAAACCTCAATCGGCTCGGCTCTACCCTCAATCTCAAAGGTTAGGTTCGCTCCATAGGACCTGCCGATCCAGTTGCGCTGCATGGTCAATACCTTGGAGGGCCAATTACCCTCGAGGCTCTTTAGGTCATCCAGCAGCCTGTCGGCATAATCGGTGACCTTGAAATACCACTGGGTGAGGGCCTTCTTGGTTACCTGGGTGTCACAGCGCTCACAGAGGCCATTTACAACCTGCTCGTTGGCGAGCACGGTTTGGCAGCTTGGACACCAGTTGACATTGCTGTTTTTGCGGTAGGCAAGTCCTCGCCGATAAAACTGCAAAAACAGCCACTGGTTCCAGCGGTAGTAGATCGGATCGCAGGTCTGAAGCACTCTGTCCCAGTCAAAGCTGCAGGCATAGCGGCGCATTGAGCTCTTCTGCTGGTCAATGTTTTCGTAAGTCCAATTGCGAGGATCCAGCCCCCGCTTGATTGCTGCGTTCTCAGCGGGAAGACCGAAGGCATCCCAGCCAATTGGGTGCATGACGTTGTAGCCGCGCTGGATCCAGTAGCGGGCAATGACGTCTCCGAGCGCGTAGGCCTCTGCGTGGCCCATGTGCAGGTCCCCAGATGGGTAAGGAAACATGTCAAGGACATACTTCTTGGGTCTTGCATCTTCTGGGTTGGATGAGTCGAACGGTTTGATTTGATCCCAAACCGGCAACCACTTCTCCTGAAGTGCCGAGACGTTGTATTCCTCTTGCAAACTGGTTTCCTTAGCTGAGTGGAAGATAAAAGGTTACCAACGCACACTCGCACCCAGGGCGCCCACAAGTGCGGTGGCTTTCAATTGGATTTCCTCGTGCTCGGCATTGGACTCGGAATCCGAGGTGATTCCGCCACCAATACCTATCGAGACTGAGTCTTTTTCAAAAATTGCTGTGCGGATGACCATCGCAAGCTCCATGTCGCCACTTTGAGAAATCCAACCG
>JBDQMQ010000104.1:0-433 GCA_040262185.1 Aquiluna sp.
GTCCTGAAGCAACTGGCGCTGGACTCGAGCGAGCTTATTGATGACCTCGACCATGTGGACCGGGATACGAATGGTACGGGCCTGGTCTGCCATTGCCCTGGTGATGGCCTGACGAATCCACCAGGTCGCATAGGTGGAGAACTTGTAGCCCTTTGTGTAGTCAAACTTTTCGACGGCGCGGATCAGTCCGAGGTTTCCCTCTTGAATCAGGTCCAGAAATTGCATGCCTCGTCCGGTGTAGCGCTTTGCGAGTGACACTACAAGGCGAAGGTTCGCTTCAAGAAGGTGACTCTTGGCTCTCTGGCCATCCTTAACTACCCAGTTAAGGTCACGCCTTTCGGCCGGGGTTAGCTTGCTAACTGTGCCGAGCTTTTCCTCAGCAAACAGGCCGGCCTCAATGCGCTTGGCGAGCTCGACTTCGAGCTCAGCATTC
>JBDQMQ010000104.1:443-2841 GCA_040262185.1 Aquiluna sp.
CTTGGGAAGCTCAATGGTTCCAGTTGAAAGTTCTTCTTTGGCATCATCCGAGGTCTCGGTTGCATCACCCTCTGTGAGGTCTACGGCCTCTTTAGCCTCTGAGACGATGTCCTCTACCGAGTCATCCTCGTCATCTTCAAACTCCTCGGCCTTCGCTTCAGCCTTTCCGCGCCCGCGCTTAGGCGCGGCCTTGGTTGTTTTGGCCTTGGCTTTGGAGACTGTAGCGATGGTGTCCTCTTTGTTTCTCGGGCAGACTATAAACCCTTGTCAAGTCCTGAGACCTGAAAGGGTTTGAGGGCCAATTATGTCACAAAAAGCGCCCTGTAGAGCTAATAAAAGCCAAATGGACGGAAGTTTATTCCTCGTCTTTTCGCTTTTGCTGCATGGTAGCGAGGTACTTCTCTAGGTCATCAGCAATCTGGTCAGCATCAGGGGTTTCCTGTCTTGGCTTGCCAATAGGAGACCTAGCTGGCCCTGAGTCACCGTTGGCATAGCCCTGCTCCAGCGTGCTAATCAACTTTGCAAGCTCGGCATTCTCCTCGACCTGAGCGTCCACCTTGGCGTCGAACTTAGTGGCACGCTCACGAATCTCGTCCGAAGGAAATACCAGCCCGGTTGCTGCCGTGATTAGCTCAAGTCCTCTTAGGGCTGCCCTTGGAACCTCATTGTCGGCAAGATAGTGAGGGACAAGAAGAACAAAACCAGCTGTATCAAAGCCGGCCTCCCCGAGGCGAAACTCCAGAAGGTGAATTACATTGCCGGGAACTTGAGTCTGCGGCTTCCACTCTGAGAACCTCGCGATCATGTCCTGCCTGTTACCGCTGACGGTGATGCCGGTTGGGCGCGTGTGAGGGATGGGGAATGGAATCGCATGGACCCAGGTGAAAGATTGAACGTCGTTATCTCGGCAGAACTGGGCTATCGCCCTAGCAAAGGCCTCCCAGCGCATGTCCGGTTCATAGCCGTCAAGGAGTAAAAATGGCTGTCCGGCTTCGTCCCAGACTAGGTAGATAGCCAGCGTTGCAGGTTCGTAGCTTTCGATGTGATCCTTCTCGAAGAATAACGTGGGCCTACGGGAGCGGTAGTCGAGCAGCTCGTCATTATCAAAGCGAACCACGAGTTCATGCTTGAGCGAGGAGAAGAAATGATCCGAAAGCTGGCCGATTACGCTACCCGAATCGCTGAATCCAGAAAGCATTGCAACCATAGGAAGCGAAGAGATGTCCGATGAACTCTCAAATTGCTGATAAAGCTCGCTCATGGCCCGATACTAACCCACCTACACTTGTCGACATGCACAAAATTGAACTGCTTTCACAACTCCCAACAGCGCCATACCAGTTAGCGATTCCCTTTGAAACCGAGGATTCGCCGCAGCTTGAGCAGCTCGGCGTCACCAAAGAAGATTTGGCAGCTTTCAAGGCAGAACCCAAGAGGGGCAACATCTCTCGGCTTGCACAAAAGCACGGGGTTTTATTGCTCGTTGGAGGCAAGCAATCAGCTCGCGACTTCGCAGCCGCTGCGGCCAGGGCTGCAAGCACCTCACTACCTCTCGTTTTTGAAGGTGGCGAGTCTGTAAGCGAGATCATCGAGGGCGTGCTGCTTGCAACTGCAACACCGACTAGTTACAAGGCGCCAAAGGATGAGAAGGCTATTGAAGTGAAGATAATCGGCGGTGATGCTGAGGCTCTGGAGGCTCAAACCATTGTTGCCGAGGAGATCTTGGCGGCAAGAGAGATCATCAACATGCCGGCCAACGACCTCTACCCAGAGGCCCTAGCGACTCTCGCCGCTGAGAGGGCAAAGAATGCCGGCGTTGAAATAGAGATTTGGGATGAGACGCGACTTGAAAAGGAGAGTTGTGGCGGCATTCTTGGCGTGGGAAAGGGTTCAACTAGGCCTCCGAGGCTGGTCAAACTCAGCTATCGCGGTGGTGGTAAACACCTCGGACTTGCCGGAAAAGGCATAACTTTTGACACCGGCGGTCTCTCGCTCAAGCCAGCGGACTCAATGGTTGGAATGAAGTACGACATGGCCGGCGCCGCTACCGTCATGGCAGCGACTATGGCCATTGCTCGACTAAAGCTAAAGGTCGACATCACAACGGTTATGTGTATTGCCGAGAACATGCCTTCTGGACAGGCCACTAGGCCAGGCGACGTTGTGAAGATTCGAGGTGGCAAAACCGTAGAGGTTCTCAACACGGACGCAGAGGGAAGGCTTGTTCTTGCCGATGGTCTAAGAGTGCTCTCTGAGCTAAAGCCAGACCACATTGTGGACGTCGCAACACTGACGGGTGCGGCCACCATTGCCCTTGGAAAGCGCTACAGCGGACTAATGGGCCACGGTCCGGTGATTGAAAAAGTGCTCGAGGCAGCCAAACAGAGCGAGGAACTTG
>JBDQMQ010000105.1:0-2798 GCA_040262185.1 Aquiluna sp.
ATCCAAAGAAGACCTACCTTGCAAAGGCCGCCTTCCCGGCCGGCGAGCCAGCCTTCACCCAGCGCACCAATGTTGCTTGGTTTGATGGGGTCAAGATGACCGGCGAGGCTCTCAGAACAGTGGGACTTAGGAGCCCAATTATGAATCCAGAAAACGCACTACTAATCGAGATCGAGGAGATCTAATGCTGAACCTAGGAAAACTTCACTTCGGCGGTGACTACAACCCTGAGCAGTGGCCAAAGGCTGTCTGGAAGCAGGACATTGAGCTGATGCAGAAATCCGGAGTGAACCTAGTGTCTCTCGGAATATTTTCCTGGGCAAAGATCGAACGCAGCGATGGTGAATACCACTTCGACTGGCTAGACGAGGCCATGGGCCTGTTGCATGAGGGCGGTATATCGGTGGACATGGCTACCGCAACAGCTTCCCCTCCCGCTTGGCTGTCAAAGGCAAACCCGGAGATGCGGGCGGTCAACTTCGATGGGGTGCAGCTCTCTCACGGTGGTAGGCAGAACTACTGCGCTGCAAGCAGCGTATACCGCGAGAAAGCCTCTGCGCTTGTGGACCAGATAGCCTCCCGCTACGCCAAGCACCCAGCGGTTGTGATGTGGCACATCAATAACGAGTACGGTTGCCATGCTCCCTACTGCTTCTGCGAAAACAGTCGCCAAGCATTTGTTGCCTGGCTTAAAGACCGCTATAGCTCTCTGGATGAGCTGAACGCCTCCTGGGGAACTGACTTTTGGTCACAGCGCTACTACGACTGGGATGAGCTGGTGGTTCCCAAGCGCACCCCCGATGGCACTCACCCAAACCCCGGTCAGCAAATTGACTTCAAGCGCTTCACCTCGGAGCTCACTCTTGATCTTTACAAGATGGAGCGGGACATCATTCGCAAATACGATTCGGTGCATCCGATCACTACAAACTTCATGTCCATGAAGTTCACCTACGCGATGGACTACTGGAAGTGGTCAAGAGAAATGGACTTCGTATCTACCGACCACTACCTGGCTCAGCACGATCCTGATAACCACATCGACCTCGCTCAGCAGGCCGATCTAACCCGCGGGTTCGCAGGCGGCAAGCAGTGGCTTCTAATGGAGCACAGCACCAGCGCGGTGAACTGGCAGCCTCGCAACTACGCGAAGACTCCGGGCCAGGAAAAACGAAACAGCGCAAGCTTTGTCGCCCGCGGTAGCCAAGGCGTGATGTATTTCCAGTGGCGTCAGTCACAAGCGGGTTCGGAGCGCTTCCACAGCGCCCTGGTTCCACACGCCGGCGAAGACACCAGGGTCTTCAGGGAGGTGAGCGAGCTAGGGAACTGGCTTGCCGATAACCCTGGGGTAGCCGACCACCCAACTGATCGGGCCGAGGTTGCCATGGTCTACGACTATGAGCAGTTCTGGGCGCTGATGCAGGCTAATTTGCCAACGCAGGACATCAGTTATGCCGAGACGGTTGCCAAAATCTACCGCTCATTCTGGGAAAACGGCACCCGCGTCGACTTTGTGCCCGGCGATGTTGATTTGCAGACCCTAAAGCAATACAAGCTTGTCGTGCTCCCCATGGTCCACATGCTCTCCGAGCAGGAGGAGCAGGTCTATCACGACTTTGTCGCTCAGGGCGGAAACATCCTTATCACCTACTTCAGCAACATTGCCGACAGAACTCTAAGGGTCAAGCTCGGCGGTTATGGCGGCAAGCTTGTTCGGGATTTGGCCGGGGTCTATGTGGAGGAGTTCTACCCGCTTCGTCAAGGCCAAGGAAAGCTTTCAAACGGTTACGAAATTGAACTCTGGAGCGAGCTTTCCAGGGCGGATGGGGCCGAGGTTATTGCAAGCTTTGAGGCAACCGACGTTGACGGATCGCCCGCTCTTACGGTCCGAGACCACTCTGGGGCCAAGGTTTGGTATCAGGGCACTGAGCTCTCTCTTACTAGCCAGAAGAAGTTCTTGGGTGAAATCAGTTCTCAGCTCGGGCTTAGCTCCGAGGGGGGCGGTAGCACCGAGGTTGTGAGGCGAGGCCCATTCAAATTCGAGATTGATCACAAGGCAAACAAGGTCAGCCTCTCGAAGGACTAGGTGTCAGTTAGCAGCAAGGCGCCAAGCTTGGCTCTGACCTCAAGAGTGACCTCGACACTGGCTCTCCCTGCAAGTCTTGCGCCGCGGGCCTGCCAGTCCACTGACTTCACCTGATCGGCAATGACGACGCCTGATATTCCCTCTGTATCGATAGCCACCTCAAATGGGTAGCCCCCTATCCGAGAGGTAATTGGGCAGCAAATCAGAAGACCCCGCTTTGCGTTGTATGCGGCAGGGGTCAGTGTCAGTACCGGTCTGTGGCCTGATTGCTCGTGGCCAGAGGTTGGCGAGAGGCTCATCCAGATGACGTCTCCAACATCGGGCACGAAGCTCTCTTTCACAGAAGCTCCTCGCCCACAGCTGGCCCGAAATCTATGAGCTCAGGAGAGTTCTCTTCGGAGATACCGTCGATTAGGTCGCTCAGTTGATAATCCGTTTTTGCGACCGGCTCAATTGTTAGCCGACCTTTTTCTGCGGTGACCGTGACCTTCTGCTCTAGCGAGAACTGGGCCACCTTTAGAAGCGGCAAGGGCAGCCTCAGAGCTGGGCTGTTGCCCCACTTGCGAATGGCTGAAATCAAGCTGATTCTCTTTTCCATAGTGTCTACAGTGTAGATACATAGGTGCTAGATCGCAATCAAGACTTGCGATGCGCCAAAAGCTAGTTGATTTTTGTTTTGTGAAGACGAGTGCGGACTATTTGTGGATAACTT
>JBDQMQ010000106.1:0-2300 GCA_040262185.1 Aquiluna sp.
CCCTCAACGACTATCTCCCCGGCGAGCGACACTTGCAGTTCCCCTCCTGGATGCTCGAGAACCGAGCATTCAATCTCTCGGCCCTCGACGTGCTCTTCAACCAAAGCGGTGTTGTCGTGGCCCAATGCCTCTTCGATACCAGCCTCGAGTTCCAGGATGTCGCGGGCCTTGGTAACGCCAACCGATGAGCCTGATCTCGAAGGCTTCACGAAACAGCTTGGAGAAAGAAACTTTGCCGCCTCTTTGAGAATCCTCTCGCGAGCGGCAGTCCACTCAGATCTGGTGATCACAAGGTCTTTGGCAACTGGGATTCCGGCGTCCCTAAAAGCGCTCTTTGCTATGGCCTTGTTCATGGCAAGTGCGGATGCCAGAACACCGTTGCCGACATATGGAATCTTGCACAGCTGCAATAGACCCTGAATGGAGCCGTCCTCACCGTTTAGTCCGTGCAAAACCGGGAAGGCGATGTCTATCTTTCCCAGCGACATACCGGTTGCTGCCATCCTTAGCTCGCCGCCGCCAACCGGCATTAGTAGCTCTGGTGAATCCTCAGAGACCTTTGGCCAACCGTCCAACTGCCACTGCGGGTTCACCGGCTCTAAAACGAATCTGCCGCTCGGGGTGATTCCAACGGGGATGATCTCGTACTTCTCTTGATCGATTGCCTCGTGGACGCCAAGAGCGGTGACGCAGGAGACGCTGTGCTCACTGGACTTACCACCGTAGATAAGCGCCAACTTAAGCATTAGAACTCCATCTCGACATCGTCTGCGAGGTTTAGCTGCTTGCCAAATTCGCTGGGTTTCATTCTGCCCTGATAAACCTCTTCGACCTGCGAAACTATCGGCATTTCAATCTCGAGACGCTCAGCAATCTCCAGCACCGGCCTTAGTGATCCGAGTCCCTCTGCCACCTGGTTCATAGCTGCAAGCACCTCAGGCCCACTCTTACCCTGGCCCAACATTTCCCCGGCACGGAAGTTTCGAGACAGCGAAGACTCACTCGTCGCAATCAGGTCACCGAGGCCGGCGAGACCAAACATGGTTCTGCGTCTGGCTCCGTGTTGAATGGCGAAGTTGGTGATCTCTCCCAATCCCCGGGTCATAATCGATGCCTTGGTGTTCTGGCCGTATCCGAGACCATTGACGATCCCGATGGCGACTGCGATTAGATTCTTGAGCACCCCACCCAGCTCGGTCCCCATCACGTCCTGATTGGTAAAGACTGTGAAGTAATCGGAGGAACAGACCCTAGCAACATCTCCTGCCCGCTCGGAGTCCTCGCAGGCACAAACAGCCGCAGCTGGTTGCTTTTGAGCAATCTCGAGCGCAAGATTTGGTCCAGACAGCACAGCAACCTGGCTGCTTGGCACCTCCAATACCTCGGCAATCACCTCACTCATTCTTAGGCCCGTGTCGGCCTCTAGGCCCTTCATAAGGCTTATCAGAGTCGCAGTTTTGGGTATTAGCGGCTTCCACTGAGCAAGATTTTCCCTGAGGCTCTGAGATGGAATTGCAAGATAGATCTGCTCACTGTCTTTCAGCGTTTCTTCGAGGTCGGAGCTTGCAGTGATTAGTTTCGGCAGCTCGATGCCAGGAAGGTAGTGGCTGTTCTCACCCGTTTTTGAGATTTCTTGAGCTAGCTCAGGCTTCCTAGCCCAGAGCGTCACCTCATGAGCGCCGTCGGCGATTACCTTGGCGATAGTGGTGCCCCAGCTTCCGGCACCCAAAACTGCGTATTTGCTCACTTGCGCTTCCTGAAGTTGCCGATCTCGTCCTGGGAGTGAGCAGTAGGGTCCCAGCGCACCTTTGGTGGCGTCTCTGAGCGCATCTCGCCGACCAGTTCTGCTATCGCGTTCATTACCTTCTCGCTTGCCTCATTTAGCTGGCTCGCAGATGGTGACGCTCCGAGCTTAGAAAAGTCCAAAGGCTTGCCAATTTTGACCCTGACGGTGTGGAAGGGGTTTGGCCTGAATTTCTTGTCGTAGTTACCCATGACCTTGTGAACACCCCAGTGGGCGGCTGGCACGATTGGCAATCCAAGCTCAGCTGCCATGCGCACCGCACCGTGCTTACCGCGCATTGGCCAAAGGTCTGGGTCTCGAGTGAGGGTTCCCTCTGGAAACACCACTACAACCTGGCCAGCACGAAGGAAGTCCTTTGCCGCACGCAGAGCATCCTCATTTGAATTCCCAGTTCGATAGACAGGTATCTGCCCAACCTTCGGTAGCACCTGCTTCAACACCGGCACCCTGAACAGTGACTCTTTTGCAAGGTAGTGAGGAACGCGCTTCATGTGGA
>JBDQMQ010000106.1:2310-2794 GCA_040262185.1 Aquiluna sp.
TTGCCAACCAACACATAGCCGCCACTTGGCAGATTCTCTTGGCCCTCAGTCTTGATGTTGAAAAATAGCCTGAGGATTGGCGCAAGAAAGAAAGCGATTAGCCGAAAGGCAATGGTGTTCTCGTTCTTTGGCGCCTTAGGAATAGAAACCTTAGCCACGGCTAGGCCTCGAAGGTGAAGTCGGCCCCGAGATCCTCAAGCTTCTGCAAGAAACGCTCATATCCCCTTGAGATTAGCTGCACATTTGACACATTGGACTCACCCTCCGCGGCAAGTGCCGCAACGACGTGAGAGAAGCCGCCGCGCAGGTCGGGAACCCTAATGTCAGCACCGATGAGTTTTGTTGGACCCGAGATGACCGCCGAGTGGTTGAAATTGCGCTGGCCGAATCGGCAAGGGTGACCGCCCAGACACTCCCTATAGATTTGAATGTTGGCGCCCATCTGCTTTAGGGCCTCGGTGAAACCAAAGCGCTGCTCATAAAC
>JBDQMQ010000107.1:0-2783 GCA_040262185.1 Aquiluna sp.
GGCCGGGATTGTGAGGGTGTAGGGGTTGTCTTGGTCATCCCACAATTCGAGAATTTCGAGGTCGGGGTTGTCCGAGATTCTCCTGAAGTTCCTGAAGTTTTTCCCGGGAGCAGCGTCGGCCGCAAGCGCGGCTAAAATCAAGGCAGGTCGTCCCACGTCACAAAGGTTAGACAACCTATTAACCGCGCGGCCGCATCGCCACGCGCACACTTAGGATTCGAATTGAACGCTCAGAGTGGAAGTGACATCCTCAGCTCGCTGGATGCGGAGCAACTCGAGGCTGCAACCGCGCTCAAGGGGCCAGTGAGAATAATTGCCGGTCCTGGCAGCGGAAAGACTCGAACCGTCTCCCACAGAATCGCCCACGGCATTGCAACAGGGCACTTCAACCCCCAAAAAGTCTTAGCCCTCACCTACACAAATCGAGCCGCAGCCGAGCTTAGACAGCGACTTCGCTCTTTAGGTGCTGGGTCGGTGCAGGTGCGGACTTTTCACGCTGCAGCGCTATCGCAGCTGCAGTATTTTTGGCCTCAACTAACCGGTTCAACCGCCCCCAAACTGCTCACCAGCAAGCGCGCAATCCTCAAGGAGGCGGTGGGGCAGAAGGTCAAACTGACTGAGGCGCAGCTCTCCGAGCTAACCTCCGAGTTCGAATACCTGCGCTATTCACTGAGCGACCTGCCTGCATACCTTGAATCTGGGCGTCTTCCAAGGTTTGCCGATGAAGAAAAGTTCTCGGATTGGTTTGAAAGCTTCCAGTCTCTAAAAAAGGAGCGACGCCTAATCGACTGGGAGGATGCTCTGCTGCTCTGCACGGGAATGTTGCGCAATGAGCCCCGGGCAATGTCCCATTTCGAGCAGCAGTATCGACACTTCACGGTCGACGAGTATCAGGACATCTCGCCTTTGCAGCAGGGTCTCTTGGAGACCTGGCTGGGCGATCGCGAGGAAATCTGTGTGGTGGGCGATCCAAGGCAGAACATCTACAGCTTTGCTGGCTCATCAACTGATTTCTTGCTTGGCTTTGACTCTCGTTACCCAAACAGCACCAGCTTCTCTCTCACCACCAACTATCGCTCTGCTGGGGACATCGTTCAGGCAGCCAACGGTCTTTTTCCAGAGCAGCCAATAGTTGCCGCCAAGAAAGTTTCGGGTCTGATATCCCAGCAGGTGCTCCCAACAGCGGCTGAGGAGGCCAGGGTCGTGGCGGAGGCAATCGCAAAGGCTGCCGGCAGCTCAAAGCTCTCAAGGATTGCCGTGCTGGCAAGAATTAATTCTCAACTTGAGGCCGTCGAGTCGGAACTTAGGTCGCTCGGTATTGAGTCTCAGGTCAGAGGCCAAGGGCGATTCTTTAGGCAACCAAATGTGATGCAGGCACTTAGCGCAATTAGAGCACTTGCGCTTTCGGAGTTGACTCAGCCGCTGTTCGCTGAAATCTCCAACATTCTCTCCTCACTGGGCTGGAAATCGCGTGGCGAGGGGCCTAGCTGGGCAGAGTTGAACTGGTTTATCGAGGTGATGGACGAGCTCGGCGATCCGACCCTTGAGGAACTAATTAGGGAACTGGACGAGCGAGAGCGATCCGGTCACGAACCACAGCGAGAGGCTGTCACGCTCGCGACAATACATGCGACCAAGGGCCTTGAGTGGGAGCGAGTCTTTCTAATAGGCGTCAATGACGGCCTCTATCCAATCTCCCATGCCAAGACTAAAGAGCAGCTGGAGGAGGAAAAGAGGTTGTTCTATGTCGCAATTACTAGGGCAGAGACCTACCTAGACATCTCCTCGACCGGCAAGGCACCAAGCCCTTTTATCGAACACCTCCACCGCATCCGCAAGGACTGACAACCGGTTCAAAGGTTCTTAGCGAGCCGCCTCGATCTAGCCGAATTGCTCGGCTTGACGCAAAAGCTCCTTGGTCAATCAAGCCAAGCAGCAGATTCGTTACCACTCCTGTGGCGAAGAGAATCATGGCGCTGTCCTCATTCGAGCGATCTAGGGCGAGAAGTTGGGGTGCGATGGTTTGCCAATTTGAGTCTGATTCAAACCTGGCCTTTTCGATGCAGCCAATGCACGGGGTATTTCCGGGCAAAATCAGAGGGCTAATCTCGACACCTTCCTCGTCGAAGCAAATGGCCACGTGAGGCACGTCCCTGGCTAGCCAGGTTTGGTAGGAGCCTGGATCAACGATGTCGTTAGCTATGAGCACCGCAGCTGTGACCGTGTCGAGAGATCCAGATCTTCGCGAGTGAAACTGCAACTGAGTGTTCCCGAGCTGAGTTTTTGCGCTCGTAGCTCTGGGAAGGCCGAAGTTTGACCTTGGGTGACCAAGTGGCAGGCAATCCTTGTTGCTGACCCTCAGTTGATCGAGGGTTAGAAGTGTGCCGACCTCGGATGCGGAGAGCGCCTTGGCAAAAACCAATCCGGTGCGGCCGAGGCTCTCGATGAATATGCGGGCTTTTCGTCTCCTGGCTAGTGCGTCTGCAAAGTTCCCTTCGGCCGAAAACAACCTTGCTAGCTCTGCGAACTTGGTATCGATTTCTGCCGCTGTCAACTCTGGAGGTAGTCGGCCACTCTCAGTCAGCACCGTTGAAACCCGACCAACAACGCTGCTAACTGTGTCGCTTTCAGCGCCGGTGATCTGTGGCAAAGACTGGACTTGACTGGCGGTAATTCCGGCCTCTAGGTAGTCAAGAATTCTGAGTTCTGGTTCGCTGAGCGACTCGATTCTCAGTGGTTTGCGATAGCCATACTGCCTGATGTTGTCGGCAAGCCAGAGTCTT
>JBDQMQ010000108.1:0-2757 GCA_040262185.1 Aquiluna sp.
GTCAGCGCCTGTATGTCGGTGGTGTTATGGAGCACATTGAAGAGGCGGGTATTCACTCTGGCGATTCGAGCTGCACGCTCCCACCAATTACTTTGAGCGATGCTCAGATTGAAAGGGTCGCAGAGGCCACCGAAGCAATCGCAAAGGGGCTCGGTGTGAAAGGGCTAATTAATGTCCAGTTTGCTCTTGCCTCAGATGTGCTCTACGTACTCGAGGCAAACCCTAGGGCCTCCAGGACCGTACCCTTCGTCTCAAAGGCACTGGGCATAACCCTTGCCAAGGCCGCATCGCTTGTGATGATTGGCAAGAGCATTGATGAGCTAATCAAGGACGGTCATCTCCCAGCCGCCGATGGCAAACACCTCCCAAGTGGCACTCCTGTTTCTGTGAAGGAGGCCGTACTGCCCTTCAAGCGCTTTGCCACCAAAGATGGTCGCTACGTCGATAGCTTGCTAGGTCCTGAAATGCGCTCGACCGGAGAGGTCATGGGTATCGATAAGACTTTCCCCGCTGCCTTCGCTAAGAGCCAAGCAGGGGCAGGATCAGCGCTGCCGCTGTCCGGATCAGTGTTTGTCTCCGTCGCAGATAGAGATAAACCGCAAATCATCCTGCCAGTGGCACGGCTTTCACAGATGGGATATCGCATCCTGGCAACAGAGGGAACGGCGAGAATGCTCGAGCGGCACGGCATCGCAGCTGAGACCGTTATCAAGCACTCAAAGGCGGCTGAGGGACAACGTTCGATTGTGCAGATGATTACTGACGGTGAAGTAGACGTGGTGGTTAACACGCCTTCTGGAGCCTTTGCACGGGTCGATGGCTACGAGATCAGGGCTGCAACAACTGCCGCGGATAAGCCAATCTTCACAACTGCGGCTCAGTTGAGTGCTGCCATCGGGTCCTTTGAAGTAATAAGGCAGGGCAGGTTCGACGTAACCCCGCTCCAAGAGCATGCGGCAACCAGAAGGGCCCTGCTGAATGCCTAAATATCTTGAGAAGCTCGCGGCAGCTCGAACCGAGTATGGGGCGCTTTGCCTTGGCATCGACCCAGCAGAGCAGACTCTCGTTGACTGGGGTCTGCCTGATTCGCCTTATGGGCTCAGAGAGTTCGCTTTTGCACTTATCGAGGCGGCCGAGGGCCGAGTTGGAATCTTGAAACCTCAAGTGGCCTTTTTCGAAAGATTCGGAGGAGCGGGCCTAAGTGCTCTTGAAGAGGTGCTTCAAACAGCGAGAGACGCTGACTTTGTTGTGATAGCCGATGCTAAGCGCGGCGATGTTGGATCGACCATGCTGGGCTACGCACAGGCCTTTTTTGGAGATGACTCACCCCTTCGCTCTGACGCCCTAACCGTATCTCCATACCTTGGGCCTACCTCCCTGGCAGAGACTCTTGGTTACGCGGAAGACGTAGGCGCGGGATTGTTTGTCTTAGCGGCCACCTCAAACCCCGAGGCTAAGCAGCTTCAGACAGCCAAGATTGGCAAGGGAACGGTTGCGGCAAAAGTTGTCGAGCAGGCTAAGAAGCTTGGTCCCAGCTGTGGAGTAGTAATCGGCGCTACCCAAAATCTCACAGAGTTCGGTTTGGAGGCAGTTCTAGATTCAGACATCGGGATACCAATACTTGCACCTGGGTTTGGCCATCAAGGTGCCTCGCTTGGGGATATCGATGAAATCTTTGGGAAGAGCGCGAAGAGAGTCATCTGTAACGTTTCGCGAGCCGCGACTGAGGCGGGTCCTCACGAGATCATTCGTTCAATCGAACAGCTAAAGTCGCAATTATGAGCTTGGTTGTATTGGTTGGTCCTGCCGGTGTCGGCAAGGGATCTCTTGTGAGACAAATCCTTGGAGGCCACGAAGATTTCATGCTGTCTGTCTCTGCCACAACGAGAGCTCCCAGACAAGACGAGGTAGACGGCATCCACTATCACTTTGTCAGTCGAGACAGGTTCGAAGAAATGATCTCTGGCAACCACTTGCTTGAACATGCCATAGTGCATGGCGAGCACCGCTATGGAACGCCAAAGGCAGAGCTAGAAAGGGCGAGTTCTCTTGGGAAGCACCTGATTCTGGAAATTGACCTCCAAGGCGCCAGGCAGATTCGCGAGCATGAGCCGGAGGCTATCCAAATCTTCGTCCATCCACCCTCTTGGGAGGAACTCGAGCGCAGGCTGCGCGATAGGGCGACCGAGACAGAATCCGAAATTCAAACTAGACTTGCTACAGCCCGCTCGGAATTAGCTGCCGCGGGGGAGTTTGAACACCAAGTCACCAATGACAACCTCTCAGAATGTGCAGAGGAAATCGTTAGGACAGTTAGAGGAAGAGACAAATGACGCAGGCTGAAGGCATTATTGCCCCACCAATTGACGAGCTTCTAGAGAAGGTCGGCTCCAACTACGAGCTAGTGATCTTCGCTTCCAAGAGGGCACGTCAAATAAACGAGTACTACTCTGCACTGCACGAGGGATCGCTTTTCAACTACGTTGGCCCACTTGTCGATTCTTCAATCGACGACAAAGCGCTCTCCATCGCCCTCCACGAGCTGCACCAGGGCAAGCTAACAAAGAAGACTGACTAGTAGACCAAATTGCGAATTCTGCTTGGCATCACCGGCGGAATAGCTGCCTACAAGGCCGCTGGCCTGCTCCGGGCTATGTCGGAACTGGGCCATGAGGTAACCGCACTCCCCACCCAAAACGCCCTCCGCTTCATAGGCGAGGCAACACTAGAAGCTCTAAGCGGCAAGAACATTGACTC
>JBDQMQ010000109.1:0-2710 GCA_040262185.1 Aquiluna sp.
GTCATCTTTGTTCCCACAGGCGAGCCTTGGCACAAGAAGGTAGTTAGCTCTTCTGAACATCGCTACCTAATGACAGTGATTGCAACCGCTGCGAATCCGAGGTTTGAGGTGAGCAGGGTCGACATTGATCGACCCGGAACCACCTACACCGTTGACACCCTGAAAGAAATTAAGCGCCTCAAGCCAGAAGCAGAGCTCTTTTTCATCTCAGGAGCAGACGCAATTGCGCAAATTCTTGCATGGAAGCAAATCGATGAGGTCTGGGACCTGGCTCACTTCGTTGCGGTGACTCGTCCGGGCCACAATCTCGAGCTTCCCAATGTTGAAGGCGCGACAATAACGCAGCTCGAGGTTCCCGCTTTGGCAATATCTTCTACGGACATCAGAGACAGAGCGACTGCTGGTAAACCAATTTGGTATTTGGTGCCCGACGGTGTTGTCCAGTACATTGCCAAACACCGGCTATACAGGGGACTAGGTGACTCAACATCTAACTAGGCGTGAGCTTAGAGAGGCAGAGCGCAGGGGAGAGCCAATTTCTCTGCAGCAAAACCCTTCTCAGACGTTCACTGCACCCCAACCAAGACCCCCTGAGAACCTGCCTCCCAGTAGGCACCAAACTCCGTCTCCTGGCCAGCCGCAACTCACCAGGCGCCAAATGCGCGAGCAAGGCCTCTTTGGAGCGTTACCAAGGGTTGACTCTCCAGTCCAATCGACCAGCGCGCCTTCGGCAGATTCTGATTCGAGACGGGCACGCCGAGCGGCGTATGTCGAGCCCATGACCATCGCCGCGCCTGAAGTGGACTTTCCAGAACCAACTTTTGCAGGACAGAACCTTTTGTCGGAGCCCTCCACTGAGTCGATAGTTCTAGAGACGATGCCGGAGGCAATTTCCATGCCTATAGAGACTGGTGAGATTGCCATAACGGGTTCAATTGAGGTTATTTCCGGCCCTATGACTGGGCCAAGCACAGCAGCACTTGAGGGTATGGACGGGCTAGACGGTGATGAGGGGGAAAGCGTCACGGGGGTTATCTCCACGGTTGAACCGATCAGCGCTCTTCAGCTCATCGATGAGCGCTCGAGTTTTGTGGCTGTGCCGGCAAAGGTCCTCAGAAGAGGATGGTGGAAGCCTTACGCGGTCGGTGTGGGTGCGATTGGACTTCTAATAGCTGCAATACTTTCGGTAATGACAATTCTCAGCGCTGTTGGAGGCTAGGGCTTGGCCGCTAGCAAGGAGACAATCTCCCATCTCAAAATTGCCGCAGCGGCGGCAAAAGAGAAACTCGGTGAGGAGCTAGTTGCGCTTGATGTGACTGACCCATTTGCCCTAGCGGAGGTATTCCTAATCGTCTCTGCTAAGAACGAGCGCCAGGCGATAGCTATCGCCGAAGCCGTCGAGGATGAACTCGCAAAGCATAAGCTCAGACCAAGGTTCAGAGAGGGTAAACAGACTGGTCGCTGGGTGCTTTTGGATTTTGGGGATCTTGTAGTCCACGTGATGCACGAGCAGGAGCGCGAGTACTATTCGCTGGAGCGCCTCTGGCGAGATTGTCCGGTTGTGCCCACAGATTGAATCTTGTGTAGACTTACAAAGCTTTCGGGCCTGTGGCGCAGCTGGTAGCGCACCTGCATGGCATGCAGGGGGTCAGGGGTTCAAGTCCCCTCAGGTCCACTCCAAGCAGCATTTTCGCAGGATATTTCCAGTTTCCTAACTTAGAATCAGGCTTGACCCAGTCAAAAAATAAGGAGCCAAGTTGTCACACAATCCAGCTTTCAATCAGTCGATGAAGACCGGACTCATGGCAGAGAGAATCAGCCCAAGCGTCGTTGACGAAGAGTTTGGTCGGATCACTCAGACCCGCATGACGATGGAGGGCACTACCTCCAAGGTGATGGGAATGTTCCTTGCTGTGTTGGTTGGTGCCGGGGTTACCTGGTTCTTTGGCCTCTACAGCCTTGCTTTCCCAGCCATGTTCGTCGGACTGGGACTGGGGCTTTGGGCAGCGTTTTCCAAGACCGTGCGTCCTGGGGTAATGATGGCCTACGCGCTCGTACAGGGAGTATTTATTGGAGGCATCAGCGGCATTTTTGAGGCGATGTATCCAGGCATTGTTCAGACCGCTGTGATTGGAACCTTTGCGACCGCGGGTTCAATGTTTGCTGCCTACCGTTTTGGCTGGATAAAGGTTGATGCCAGATTCACTCGCATTATGACTTTTGCGATCATGGGCTACTTCGTGTTTGCGATGGTAAACCTTGGTTTTGCTCTATTCGCCGGCATGAGCGTCTACACAAGCCCATTTGGCTGGTTGATCGCTCTGGTTGGTGTTGGACTTGCTGCCTTCACGCTAAACCTTGATTTCGAAACTATTCGTCAGGGTGTTGCGCAGGGCTGGCCTGAGCAGATGGAATGGCGTGCTGCCTTCGGACTCACCGCCTCTCTAATCTGGCTCTACATCGAGATCTTGAGACTGCTAGCAATTTTCAATAACGACTAAGAAGCCTTCTTTTCCCACTCAAGCCAAAGCTGCCTGAGATCCCAGGCATTTTCGGCCAGGACCGAGACCCCTCGCACCCCCGTGCGTCGGGTCTTTCCTGATATCAGGAGAAGTCGATTTTGAAATAGCAGGCTTGAACATCTGCGCTGCGCCTCGTCAAAGAAGGTTGCATCCGCGCAGCCTGTCCCATCGTCGAGGCTGATAAAGAC
>JBDQMQ010000110.1:0-2674 GCA_040262185.1 Aquiluna sp.
AGCAGCATGCATTTCCGCCAGCTTTTCAACTGGCAGTCCTGAGCCAGAGGCAATCCTGCCAAGCTGGGCTCTTGCCTCGATGGCCAGAAACTCATCTGCCTCAAAGGCAAGCTCAGCTGTTCTGGCGAGCGCCGCCTGGAACCCCGCACCCAGCGTCTTCTCTAGCTCCCCTGCAAGCTTTCTGACTCGAACCCGCAAGAAACTCTCGTCCTGATTGTGAGGATCATCCCAAAACTCAAGACCCTGGTCCGCGCAGGACTGCCTGAGTTCCTCTCGTGTGATATCCAGAAGCGGCCTGGCAAGGTTTCGCTCCTGGTCAATTTTTGGCATGCCGCTAATTGATCTAAGTCCCGAGCCTCTTGCAAGGCCCAACAACACGGTCTCCGCCTGGTCATCGCGGTTGTGGCCAAGTAGCACATAGCTTGCAAAGTGATCCGCTCTAACCTTTTCAAGAGCCGCGTATCTGGCATCCCTGGCGGCAGCCTCAAGGCCCTCGCCCTTGGGGTTGACTTTTACCTGCTCAACCAGCACTGGGTCCAAACCCAAATCACTGCATCTTTGGGCAGCCTGGTCGGCAACTGCCTGCGAATCGCTCTGCAGCCCATGGTCGATTACGACCGCACCAACCTTGTGACCAGCCTTTGGGACCTCAAACGCCGCAGCTGCGGCCAATGCGATCGAGTCGGCTCCGCCCGAGCAGGCAACCAAGATAAGCGACCCAGGCTCTAGGTCGAGCTCTGAAAGCAACTCCCTGACTGCGCGCCGAACGTTTGCCATGGCGGGGGTGAGGCGAGGTCTAACTGGCATCTGCTCCGATTCGATAATGTTTACACTCAAAGCCTATTTAGGAGAAGCGGTGTCATACGAAGTAGTTATTGAGATTCCTCGCGGAAGCAGAAACAAGTATGAGGTTGACCACGAGAGCGGAAAGGTCTGGCTGGACAGGGTGCTCTTCACTCCTTTTGTCTATCCAGTCGACTACGGCGCCTTCGAAAACACCCTTGGTGGCGATGGTGACCCACTAGATGCGCTTGTGATTTTGGAATACCCCGTCTACCCAGGTGTTCACATGAGCGTCCGCCCGGTGGGCATGCTGCTTATGGAGGATGACGGCGGTCAGGACGAAAAACTCCTTTGCGTTTTAGACAAAGATCCTCGCTTTGCTCACATCCAAGACATTCAAGATGTTCCGCAGCAGACCAAGAACGAGATCGAGCACTTCTTTGAGCACTACAAGGACCTAGAGCCTGGCAAGTGGGTCAAACTCGGTGGCTGGCAGAACAGGGCTGCGGCTGAGAAGGTCCTAGCTGACGGCTACGCCAACTACAAGGGTTAGTTGCTAGTAGCGGTTGGCCTGCCTGCATAGGGCCAAAGCTCGCCATAGCGAACCGGAACAATTCTCACCGTTCGAGCCGGGTTAGGTGCCTCGAGCATCATTCCATCGCCTAGGTAAATTGCCACGTGGTACTTATCTCCTGAGAACGCACTCTCGGTTGACCACCAGATCAAATCTCCACGCTGCGCATTCTGGAATGGCACCAGCTTCTTCTGTCCGGCGAGGACGTTGTATTGAGCTGTGGCTGAGTGCCAACCGATATAAACACCAGCTGCGGCATAGCTCTTCATGGTGATACCGCTGCAGTCCCAAACATTTGGTCCGGCTCCCCCAAGCACGTATCTCTCGCCAAGCTGCTCACTTGCGAAGGCGATTGCGGTTTCAACCTGAGCCCAGTCTGGCTCGCCAACTGAGTAGAGCTCTGGAGCCGTGGGGGCAGCCCTAATAGCCGCCTGCCTTCTCTCCCACTCAAGACCCTCTTGCCTCTGGCGCTCGATTTCCTCCGCGGTGTCTTTGAGCTCTGCGAGCTGCTCCATCATCGTGGCGCGCTCACGCTCCGACTGGGCAACCTTCGCAATGACCGCATCCGCAGCATCCTGGGCTTCTTGGTAGAGCTGCTCGGCCTGGGCCTCTATGTCTTCGAGCTCGATGCGGGATTGTTCCAGCTCAAGTGCCAGGGCCTCGGCTTGGGCCTGCTTGTCCAGTGCGGCCTGGTAGATAGCCTCGGTGCGCTGAGCAATTAGCTCCTCCATGCTCATCTGAAAAAGAAGGCTCTCGGCATCTTCGGGATTGAAAAGAAGCTCCAAAGTGGTGTCGGTTGCGCTGCGATCGCGGAACATCTGGGCGACTATTCTCCCCAGCTGCAACCGAGCCTCCTCGGCCTCGACGGAAGACTGCTCAACTCTGGCCTGCAGCGATTCAACCTTTGCAGCCATCTCATTCTTGGCATCGATGGCCTGGTTGTATTCCTCGTTCTTCTGTAGCGCGATGGTCTCTAGAGCTCTTGCCTCTTCCTCGAGGGTCACAAGGATTCCCTCGATGCGCTCAATGAGCTTTTCTTTTTCCTGAACATCGCGCTTTGCCGCTGCAACCTCGGCCGCTGTGGGGTAATCAGGGTTTGCGTAGGCGGGGGTGAGAAGCAGGGTCGTGGCAACCAGGCCAATTCCTGACAGGGCAGCAATAATCGCGTTTTTGCGCAGTGCCATTTTCACCTCCCTGCCAAAAATCTAAGCCAAAGCTTCAAGTATTGCCTGAGAGTTCGCTATGTGTTGCGCAACTTGCCGAAACACAAGTAGTCTTTACCGTCGGTGCTTTGAAGTTGCCAGCTTCTGGCCCCAT
>JBDQMQ010000111.1:0-2664 GCA_040262185.1 Aquiluna sp.
ATTCTTAATAACACTCTGGCGGGCTTTCTAACCCCGACCACGATTGCCTTCGCACTTGCTGCGCTAGGTCTCGCAATGCACTTTGGTTTCGCGGGGCTTCTGAACTTCGGTATCGCGGGCTTTATGGCCATTGGTGGCTACGGCTACGCGATCTCAGTGCTCACCTTCGGGCTGCCTTGGTGGGCAGGAATGCTGATTGGTGTTCTCGGATCGGTTGTTTTTGCCTTGATATTGGGTATTCCAACCCTGCGACTGCGCGGTGATTACCTTGCTATCGCAACCATCGCAGCTGCCGAGATTGCCAGGCTGCTGTTCTTGACCACTGCCTTCACCGACGTCACAGGTTCGGCAGATGGTCTCTTTGGATTCAACTCCAGACCTGACGGGTCTGGATTCCAAAACTCGAACCCGATACCGCAGGGAACCTACGGGTTCGGTCCATTCACCTACAACGAGCAGACGCTCTGGGTGCTGATTTTTGGGCTGATTGTTCTCACCGTGGCTGTCTGGTTCCTCTGGGCGCTCATGCGCTCTCCATGGGGCAGGGTCATCAAGGGCATTCGAGAGGACGAGGAGGCCGTTAGGTCGCTGGGTAAGAACGTCTTTGCCTACAAGCTTCAGGCTCTAGTAATTGGAGGAGTCTTCGGAGCGCTCGGCGGCATTATCTACACCGCCGCCCAAAACATCTCTCCGGGCGTCTACGTAACTTCGCTGACCTTCTTCATCTGGACCTCGCTCCTCCTTGGAGGCGCAGCCACAATCTTTGGACCGGTAATTGGAGCGGTTATTTTCTGGGTAATCCAGGCATTCCTCTCCAACCTGTTACCGGCACTATCAACCTCCGGAATCCTTCCTGTTTCGACGACTCAGGCCTCAACCCTGAGGTTCGTGCTTGTCGGTATAGGGCTGATGCTGCTGGTCATATATCGCCCACAGGGCATCTTCGGAGACAAGAGGGAGCTGACCTTTGTCAAATAACGAAAAGCCACAAAAGACAACTGACCTTCACATCGGGGACGCTGTTCCAGGTTGCAAGAAGAAGGATCCGATGCTGGTCATCGACCACGTCAAGAAGACCTTCGGTGGTCTCACTGCAGTCGACGTGGAGCACCTCGAAATTCCTGCGGGAGTAATCACTGCTCTGATTGGTCCAAATGGTGCGGGTAAGACCACGCTATTCAACCTGCTAACCGGCTTTGATACCCCAGACACCGGAACCTGGTCGTTTATGGGAACCTCGCTTTCGGGCGTGCCATCATTCAAGGTTGCCCAGATGGGCCAGGTCCGCACCTTCCAGCTCACAAAAGCACTAAGCCTCTTGACCGTGATCGAAAACATGAAGCTCGGTGCCAAGGGTCAAAGTGGCGAGAGCATCTTTCGGGCGCTGTTCCCGGGTTTCTGGAAGAAGCAGGACGAGCAAATCGAAGTAAAAGCGATGGAGCTGCTGAAGCGGTTCAAGCTTGATGCCAAGAAGGAAGACTTTGCAGCCTCGCTATCTGGAGGGCAGCGCAAGCTGCTAGAGATGGCACGTGCTCTGATGACCGACCCCACCCTAGTAATGCTTGACGAGCCAATGGCAGGTGTGAACCCAGCGCTGACCCAGTCACTCCTAGATCACGTAATTAGCCTCAAGGGTGAGGGAATGACGGTGTTGTTCGTTGAGCACGACATGCACATGGTTCGCCACATCGCCGACTGGGTTGTTGTGATGGCAGAAGGCAAGGTTGTGGCCGAAGGCCCGCCGGATACCGTCATGAAGGAGCAAGCAGTTATTGATGCCTACCTTGGTGCCCACCAGGAGACCGACCTTGGTGAGGTTACAGGCAGAATCAACATCATCAAAGGGGATGACAAGTGAGCGAGACAGTAATTGAGGTCAAAGACCTCGTCGCCGGCTACCTCCCTGGCGTAAACATTCTCAATGGCACCAACTTTCACGCCGACAAGGGCGAGCTAATTGGCATCATCGGCCCGAACGGTGCTGGTAAATCAACTTTGCTCAAAGCCATTTTCGGCCTGGTAAAGGTCCGTGAAGGCTCGATCACGTTGAATGGCGAGTCAATCGTGGGCCTCAAGTCAAACCAGCTTGTCACCAAGGGTGTTGGCTTCATCCCTCAGAACAACAACGTGTTTCCATCTCTGACCATCGAAGAAAACCTGCAGATGGGTGCCTTTCAGGAGCCTGAGAAATACTCCGAGAGACTCGACTTCGTAGTTTCCATCTTCGAGGAACTGGGTAAGCGCCTAAAGCAGCGTGCGGGTTCTCTATCAGGCGGTGAAAGACAAATGGTTGCCATGAGCCGAGCGCTCATGATGGACCCGACTGTTTTGCTGCTAGACGAGCCCTCAGCCGGTCTAAGCCCGGTTAGACAGGACGAGGCATTCCTCAGGGTCTCCGACATCAACAAGGCTGGAGTGACCTGCATCATGGTCGAGCAGAATGCTCGACGCTGCCTTCAGATTTCGGATCGTGCCTACGTGCTAGACCAAGGCAAGGATGCCGTTGTTGGCACCGGCCGCGAACTTCTCAACGACCCTCAGGCTCGCGCCGTTCTCTGGCCTGATATCGATTTCTACCCTGTGAAGGTGCCTCTCATCAAAAAGGTGGTCAATCGTGAGTGCGACAGCAATCGGCATTGCCCCGCGGCCAGCGAAGTCTTTACC
>JBDQMQ010000112.1:0-2590 GCA_040262185.1 Aquiluna sp.
GGTTCTCAGCTCGCACTGATTATGGTCTACCTGGGTGGAGCGCTAGGCGCGAACACTTACTTGATGTATGGGTTCTTTAACACCATTCCAAAGGAGCTTGATGAGGCGGCGAAGATCGATGGTGCTACTCACACCCAAATCTTCTACGGCATCATTCTCAGGCTCGCAGCTCCGATTCTGGCGGTCATTGGACTGCTTGCCTTCATTGGAACAAGCAGCGACTTTGTGCTTGCGAACATCATCCTGACAAAACCTGAGAGCAAGACCTTAGCGGTTGGCCTCTACATGTATGTCTCTGATCAGTTTGGTCAGCGCTGGACGATATTTGCTGCTGGGGCTGTGCTGGCAGCCATTCCGATTGTGGCCCTGTTCTTGTATCTGCAGAAGTACATCGTGTCGGGTCTAACCGGCGGCGCGGTCAAGGGTTAGTAAGTTTGTCAATAATGACTGACCTCGCACTTCAGCCGCATCACGACGGATCCGCACTCTACGTTGCAAATCAAAAGCCCAAACTCGGTGACAGGGTAAAGCTGCGGATTCGAATCCACTCATCCTTGGGACCCATCAAGCAGGTCATGGTTCGCCAGAGCGATTCGGGTGAGGGATTCCTGACTCCCAAGTTCAAGGTCTTTGCAAAGCGTCACGGTTGGAGCTGGTTCGAGGGCCAGATCGTGATGTATAACCCTGAGGTTCACTACCGCTTCTTTATTGAGCTCAAAAACGGCGCGAGCTTCTGGCTCAATGGGGTTGGACTGCACGAGCTGGACCAGCCAGACCGTGATGACTTCAAGATCAATACCTACAACGCCGTGCCCAAGTGGGCATCGGGCGCAGTGCTATATCAAGTATTTCCGGACCGCTTCGCGAGAAGCGCAGATGCAGATAAGCGGACCCCTCCGAAGTGGGCAATTGCCAAGAAGTGGTCGGATCCTGTTATCGGCAAGGGGCCGGGAACCGCTGAGCAATTCTTTGGTGGGGACCTCAAGGGCGTCGAGGAACACCTAGATCACCTCAAGAAGCTCGGGGCGACGATTTTGTATATGACCCCGTTTTTCCCAGGCGGTTCAAATCACCGCTATGACGCCTCGAACTTTGATTCAGTTGACGAGCTGCTCGGCGGCAATAAAGCCTTGCAGTCGCTTGTAAAGAAGGCCCACTCAATGGGCCTGAAGGTCATGGGTGACCTAACGGCCAACCACTCTGGCGATAAGCACGAATGGTTTGTTGCTGCCTATAAAAACCCCAAGGCCTTAGAGAGCGAGTTCTACTACTTCTCAGACGGCAACAAGAAGTATGACTCTTGGTGGGGAGTGCCATCGCTTCCTAAATTCAACTGGAACTCTCAGGAGCTGAGAAAACGGTTTATTCTGGGCAAGAGCTCGGTGGTTGCTAAGTGGCTCAAGCCGCCATACGGCCTAGATGGCTGGCGCATTGACGTTGCTAACATGACGGGCTGGATTCGTGGCGACAACTTCAACCGGGAGATCGCAAACACCATCAGGCAGACGATGGATGAGGTTTCTCCGGAGACCTTCTTGATTGGCGAATTCACCTCAGATGCCGCGAATCATGTCGAGGGTGATAACTACCAGTCGACAATGACCTACTCGAATTTCACCCGCCCCACCTGGCGCTGGCTCTGGAACCCAAAAGAGAAAAGAGACGAGGGTCAGGTCGGCGTTGGCCGCAAGGGCATTGGAGCTAACGACCTAGTTGCGCTTCACCAAAGATTCGCCGGTATCTTCCCCTGGCACGTTCGCATGCACAACCTAAATGCCCTAGACACCCACGACACCGGAAGATTCAAGACCTTTGCTATTCCGGGAGCACAGCGGGTAGCAGCGGGCATGCAGTTCACCTTCCCGGGCATCCCGATGATCTTTTCGGGAGACGAGTTTGGGTTAGATGGCTGGAACGGCGAGAGCTCCAGAACGCCAATGCCATGGAATGGGGAACGTGATGCCGACCCGACCATGATTGAGACCTACGCCAGACTCTCGCAGATTCGCAAGAAGCACCGTGCTTTGGTGGATGGTTCGATGAGGTTCCTTTACTCATCAAAGGAGTCCCTTGTCTACATTCGTGAGTCCAAGACCGAGTCAGTCTTGGTTTGTGTGAGCCGTGGCAAGGACCGCAGGGTGGAGTTTCCGAAGGATGCAATCGCCTCACCAGAGCGGGCTGAGAACCTCTTTGGCAATGGCAATCTAAGGGTTGTTGGCTCGAAGGTTCGCTATGACGCAGTGGCCCTAGATCTGCAGATTTGGCGTTTGCCTAGCGCTGTTCGCTAGTGCTAATCTGTCTCGGTTGCAGAAGCGCCCCGATAGCTCAGTGGTAGAGCACTTCCATGGTAAGGAAGGGGTCGTCGGTTCAATTCCGACTATCGGCTCATGTAAATAGATTTATAAATCGTTCAATTAATACTGATATAAAATGGCAAAAGAGACCTTTCAGCGAACCAAACCCCACGTAAACGTGGGAACGATCGGACACGTAGATCACGGAAAGACTACGTTAACGGCGGCAATTACCACGGTAATGGCGAAGACCTACGGTGGCGTTGCTCAAGCTTTTGATCAGATCGATAATGCAC
>JBDQMQ010000113.1:0-2546 GCA_040262185.1 Aquiluna sp.
GAGCGTGGAGCTTGCAGATGGCTTGATAGCAAACTTTCAGGTTGGTGACAGCCAGTGCTGATTGAAATCTTGCTGGTTGCCAGCTGCAGTATTGAAGCTGCAGCACTTGGGGTCTGCGAGTGCAGCCAGGATCAGACCGAGGGTTCGTTTGAGGTCTGTGCGACGGAGCGGATAACTGGTCGAGAAGAAGTGATTCGAGAATCTCCCGCCACCTCTCAGCCAAAGCCCCTCAGGCTCTGCAGTTGGTATGCAAATGGCACTATCGACTCGCCAACCCTGAGCGTAATAACGGCTTGGGTTCCGATTGGTTCTCGCTTATGCATTGGTGATGAAGTTCCCGAGGCGACAAAGCAGGTGGTGAGCATAGATGACCAGGTGTCGGATGTCTTTGGTGCGACATCACGAAAGCCCTTTGCCTACTGGAGTCCTGGCGGCGAGGTTGAGGTGGGATTGGCCGCGAGCTTTTTCGTGGAGCTGGCAGCCGGAGAGTTTGCTGGCAATCTACTGGGCCGAAGCGCAACCATTCGGTTTGAGCCGATCACAGTTCGCTGGGAATTTTCCGACGGTCAAGAGGTAAGCGGCTTCAGTGTGGATCGGATATTTCAAGCGCCTGGCAGCTTGAGTGCAGTTGCCAAAGTTCGTGTCCGAGCGAGCTACCAGTTTGATGGCGGAACCTGGCAACAATCTGATGCCGAGATTTGGCTAAGAAGCAACGAGCTTGCAATCTCGGTGGTGGAGATTCCCCGAAGGACACTCTTGGTTACCAGATAACAGAATCTATTCAGCTGGGACTCATAGAATCCCCAGAGTTGTTGAACATAATGGCGGGGAGCGAAAGGGTTGAAATGAGTCAGTTCCAAAGAGGCGATAGTCAGTTCACGTTCAGCACGCCATACGCAGCTCCGCTTCCACCACAACCTCCGAAGCGCAGAGTTGGGGCATTGGGCATTGCAGCACTTGCCATGTCGAGCGCACTTGTGGGAGGCATCATCGGCGCAAGCTCAATGGGCATCAGCTACGTTGCCTCAACGCAGCCTGCCCCTGTTGTGGTCAACAGTGTTGAGCAGGTCAACTGGGTAACCGGTGCTGCATCCCAGGCGGGCCCTTCGGTCGTTACCCTCTCGGTTAACTCTTCATCCAATTCAGGCTCTGGCTCAGGAGTGATCCTTACCGAGGACGGCTACATCCTCACCAATGCCCATGTCGTCACACTTGGCGGCGAAACCGATGGCGCATCTCTTGCGGTCCGGCTATTTGATGGCACCGTTGTTGCAGCGGAGTTAATCGGTTATGACTCGGTTTATGACCTGGCGGTAATCAAAGTTGAGGCCGAAGGCCTAAAGCCAATAGTTTTTGCTGATTCAAAGACTCTGAATGTTGGCCAGAACGTGGTGGCCATTGGAGCGCCTCTTGGTTTGACCTCTACCGTCACCGAGGGCATTGTCTCTGCACTGAACCGCACCATTCAGGTTGCTAGCTCGGAGGTTTCCGACGAGCCTGGACTTAGTTTTTGGACTGGGGTTGGGGAATCCATCTCCATTCAGGTGATTCAGACCGATGCCGCGATCAATCCCGGTAATTCGGGAGGTGCACTGGTTGACGAGAATGGCCGTCTCATCGGGGTGAATGTCGCGATTGCCACTGCGGGTAATGGGGTTGCCGGTTCGATTGGAGTGGGCTTTGCCATTCCGTCAAACACCGCTGCTCGAATTGCCACCGAGATTATGGACACCGGAGTAGCAACCCACGGGTTACTCGGTGCAATGGTTCGCAACAGTTTCGCAGCTGACTCCAGCTTTTCAATTGGAGCCTATGTCGAGCAGGTCACCGAGGATGGCGCTGCAAATGCCGCGGGTATTCGTTCCGGGGATGTAGTTATCGAGTTTGCTGGGGAGCGGGTTACCGGCTCCGCCGACCTAACAGCACTGGTTAGAGCGCAGCCGGCAGGTGCAGAGGTTGAGGTGCTTGTCCTTCGAGACGGCACTAACCGCACCTTCAAAGTCACCCTGGGCGATGCCGCCGATCTAAACTAGGCGACATGTCAGATCGCGACACCGAGCTCCTCGAAAAGGAGGAGATTCTCGAAGACGGAGATCACGAGCGCTATTCGCACTACGTGAAAAAGGACAAAATCGTTTCCTCTGCTGTCATGGGAAACGCGGTTATTGCGCTGTGTGGCAAGGTTTGGGTTCCCTCACGGGCGCCTGAGAAATTTCCAGTCTGCCCAACCTGCAAGGCGATATACGAAAAGCTAAAGCCCTAGCTAAAAATTGTCGGTATGGCTGGCTCGCCCTTTGAAAGCCTCAGGGCAGTTTTTGGGAGCTCTGCCTTCGCATCTAGGTGATGCGCCTTTGCGGCCACCACACCTTTCTGGCCTAGATACTGCTCGTCGGCTTTGCCCTCACTCATGAGATCTACCTGAAGAAGGCGACCGACATCACTTCCAATCAACTCTGCGGAGGCAGTGCCGGACTCAATGAGTCTCGATGCAGTCTTTTCTCCACCGCGATTGGTCTTTGCCTTTGAGGTCTTGGCAACCTCTGTCC
>JBDQMQ010000114.1:0-2515 GCA_040262185.1 Aquiluna sp.
TGGCGACCTAGTCTCCATCGCCAAGCGGGCGAGGTAGTTGGATTGGTAGCACTGCCTAAATAGTTGGCAGCATTCGATATCCGACACCTCTGACTGTCTCAATGACCTCGGATCCAAGTTTTGATCTGAGATAGCGGATATAAACATCCACGACATTACTTTGCGGATCATGGTCGTAACTCCAAACCCTTGAAAGTAGCTGTTCGCGCGAAACTACCTGTCCTGGATGCCTCATCAAAAACTCGAGGATTCCAAACTCTCGAGTAGTTAGGTCATGCTCCTCACCGGCTCGCGTTACTCTTCTGGATCTCACATCTAGGCTCACAGAGCCAACCTCAAGGGTTTCGGCCCCGCTAGATGAACCCGAGGTCTTTCGAAGCCTAATTTTCACCCTAGCCAGTAGCTCATCAAACGAGAATGGCTTTCCCATGTAGTCGTCAGCTCCACCAGTAAAACTCGCGACAGTATTGTCGACTGAATCTCTCGCAGTTAGCACAATAACTGGCACATCAAATCCCTGACCCCGCATTGTTCTCAGTACCTCAAAGCCGTCTATGCCAGGTAGGCCTATGTCAAGTATCACTAGATCAAAACCAACTGCGGAGATAAGGCTTAAGGCCTCTTCGCCAGAAGTTGCTCTAGTGCAATCGAAGCCATGAGACTGCAGCCCCTTAACCACAAACGAGGCAATTCGGTCTGCATCCTCGACGAGCAAAATTGAAGCCATGTTTACCTCGGAATCTTTACAACGAACCTAGCACCGCCCAGGGGGCTCTCATCCACCGCGGCTGAACCGCCATGCGCCTGAGCAATAGCCCTAACAAGCGAGAGGCCAATTCCCGATCCGTCAATATTTTGCTTACCAGGACCCCTGATAAAAGGCTCAAAGATACTCTCACGCAACTCAGCCTGAACGCCCTTCCCGGAGTCCTCGACGACGATCAAAAGAAAGTGATCGAGCGACTCAAAAGCCACATCTATCTTTGCTGACTTTGGAGTGTGACGAAGTGCATTCTCAACGAGTTGCAGCGTTGCTTGAGATATACGCTGGGCATCCAGCCGCCACTTCCCTTCGGAAGATTCAAAACCAACCTTACGTTTTGTCATGGCTGCAACCTTGGCTCGAAGTTCATCAGTAAATCCCTTTAGGTCCACTTCATCGATGTGCACGAAATCAGGTGATCCGGATTTTGTGAGCGCCTGAAGGTCTCCAACCAGTCGGGACATTCTCTGGAGCTCATCCTGAATTATCGGGGTCGCAGAGTTAGCCTCGTCTGGATTCGCTCTCATTAGATCAAAGTGTCCCCGAATGATCGTTAGTGGAGTTCTAAGTTCATGCCCGGCAATGTCAACAAACTGACGCTGGGACTGGAAAGCGTCCTCAAGGCGATCTAGCATTCTGTTGAATTCGAGAGCCAGCGAATCTAATTCGTCGCGCTTGTCTCCCACTGGTATTCGATCACCCAGTCTGTCTTCACCAAGTCCTCTAGCAAATTCGGTTAGCGACTTGATTGGGGCAAAAATGCGACCGGCAACTAGGTAGCCAATGGCGAGCATACCTAGCAGTGCAAACATTGAAATCAGAGCAAATCGAATTAACAGCTCTCGAATCGGAGCCGAGTCGGCATCGGAGAAAATAATCGCTACCAAGGCTCCAGAGGAGTTGTTCGCGGTCACTGGTACTACCAGATATCTAGCGTTGCCCACCGAGGTTTCCCAATCACCTAGTACGACCTCGCTCGCCTGGGTTATAAGCGCCATGAATGCTGCATCAAGATCGAGCCTGACTGGTGGAGTATCGGTGGTGCGAGCAAAGGCAAGGCCATCTGCAACTACGAACATGGTTTCGTTTGGGTCCGGGATCGTTCTGGTGATGTAGAGCTCGAGGAGAGCCTTTGGGTCAGTTATTGAATCCCCTGACCTGGGGTCTATTGCCCTCTCAGCCAAGAGGCTCAGTTCTCGGGCCTCTCTAGATAGGTGTAAATCAATTTCTTGGGCCTTGTCAGAAATAACCAATACCGAAATAGCGCCGGTCAAGACAACCAGCAACAGAATGGCTGGGATCATGATTGACCCGAGAATCTTCCAGCGCATGCTCATCGAATATCGCTTAGTCATTCGAAGTGAGCCTGTAATAGAAGTCCTCGTGAACTAGTTCTTCCTCATCATCAAGGATAGGAAAGTCATCTGCAAGACGGAAGACTCCATCGCCATCATCAAGAAATAGAGCTGCTTCGAGTTCCTGGGAACTCTCTAGTGGGTAATCAAGTTTGATTGTCACTGGCTGTGACTGAGCAGTGACGAGGGCAGAAACTATTACCAAACCGGTGCTGTCATATATAACCAAGAATGAGTTGCCTCCCGAGATTTCAATCTCATCGATGCTTATTGAACTGCCATCTCCTGACTGATCGTCGATGTCAATCTCCGCGTAGCGGTCTCTGGCGTAGGTGGGAGCACTTGGCCGAGGTTCTAAAGAATCGCTTGCTTGCGCGGTGACAGTCGGTTGGGGCAC
>JBDQMQ010000115.1:0-2436 GCA_040262185.1 Aquiluna sp.
GAGTTTGCTCTGATAGCGAGCAGTGGAAGTAGTGTCAGGGCTGCAAGCAGAGCCCACTGGCCAAGTGAGAGTCGCCAGCCTGCAGCTTCAGCCACCGGCACCGCGAAGAACGAGCCGCTCGATGCTGAGATTGCGGTCATGGTTATGTAGAGCGAGGAGATTTGTCCGATGCGGTTTGGGAAGTACTTCCTGACCAAGACGGGCAGCAGCACGTTGCCAACCCCCATGCCCAAGAGCGAGAGCATGCTGCCAACAAAGAGCGAGGTCGAGTCCCAGGCCAGTGCCCTGAACAGGTGACCGGCAATGATTGCCAAAACGGTAATTACGAGCGTTATTTCAACGCCGTATCTTCTGGCGGGCCGATATGCCAGCGAGGTTGAGATGGCGAAAGCAAGTGGAGCTGCAATACCTAAGAGCCCGATGGTTACAATCGGCAGCGCAATGTCTTGCTGGATGTAGTTCACTACCGGAGAAAGCGAACCAACCGCGGTCCGCAGATTCAACGCAAGCAGGACAATTGCTGCCAGCGCAAATAGCTTCTGCGTCCTCAGCGGCATCTCACGAGAGGATTTCTAGGAACTGCTCGTGCAGAAGGCCATTGCTCGCGATCACCGCACTGCTTTCATCGTTCAGTTCACCATCTAGGGCCGTGAAACGACCGCCGGCTTCTAAAACGATTGGAACCAGTGCCGCGATGTCGTAAATTTTGAGATCAGGCTCGGCGGCCATCTCAATCAAACCTTCCGCTACGTACATGTAGCTCAGGAAGTCGCCAAATGCCCGATCCTTCCAAACCCTGCGCGAAAGCTCTGTGAGCCTCTCAGCTTTGCCAATCGAGTCCCACTGCGAGATTGAGTTGAATGAAACGTAGGAGTCCTCAAGGCTTGCCACCTTGGAAACTTCCAAGTCGCGCTTACTGCCGTCGATGTTTTTGGTGTGAGCTCCTGAACCGCGTTCGGCCCACCCCATCCGACCAAGAGCAGGCGCCGACACCACCGAGAGCTTTAGCTCGCCGTCAACTCTTAGAGCAATCAGTGTCGCCCAAATTGGCAGGCCCCTGAGAAAGTTTGCGGTGCCATCGATAGGGTCAATAATCCACTGACGAGTACCTGCCGCAGAACCAAACTCCTCGCCAATTACCGCATCAGCTGGGCTGTAGTCGGCAATCATTGCCCTGAGCCGCTCTTCAACAGCCTTGTCCGCGTCTGTCACGGGAGTTCTGTCGGGCTTGGTCTCTACCTTTAGGTCCAGAGCGCGAAAACGTGAGAGCGAAATCTCGTCGGCGCTCTGTGCGAGCTCAAGCGCGAATTCAAGGTCTTTACTCATCACTGCCAATCTACCGAGCCAAGCCCGGCCACAAGCCTTCGGAATGAGTCCAACCTAAGCTCGGTGAGCATTCCTTCCCGCATGGCCTGATCCAGCGCACAGTCATCTGCTGGGGGCATATGAGAGCAGTCTCTCGGGCAAGCCTCGGCCGCCTCGCTCAGGTCGCTGAATCCACGGAGAATTTGGCCAGCAGATATGCCACTGAGGCCAAAACTGCGGATGCCAGGGGTGTCCACAATCCAGCCGCCTGGGACCTTGATGGCGATAGCCGAAGAGGAGGTGTGCTTGCCTTTTCCCGTTAGCTCGTTAACAATTCCAGTTGACCGATCAGTGTTTGGGGCAAGTTTGTTTATAAGCGTAGATTTACCGACACCGGAGTGGCCCACAAATACGGAGGTGTGGTCCACCAGTGCCTCCAGGAGCCGCTCAGGCAGTTCCTGATCGCTGCGGGTCTGAATGATCTCCAATTCCACTCCGGCAAAGCCGGCAATGAAATCGGCAGGGTCGCTCACATCACACTTGGTTACCACCAAGATTGGCTTGAGGCCGGCGTTATAGGCGGCTACAAGGTAGCGGTCGACGAGCCTTGGCCTGGGTTCAGGATTGGCCGCAGCCATCACAATTACAAGCTGGTCTGCGTTTGCAACTATGGTCTGCTCGACCTCTTCACCATCCTCAGCTGCCCTGGTTAGCACGCTCGAGCGCTCGTCAATAGTCACGATTCTGGCGAGTGAGCCCTTAGCACCGGTGACATCGCCATCGAGGGCCACCCTGTCGCAGGTTACGCAGCCATCCTTTCTGAGTTCTTTCGCGAGGGTGGCTGTGACCTCAACGCCTTTGTCTGTGATCACCTTGTAGCGGGCGAGGTGAACCTGGGTGACCATTCCCCTAGGGGCATTTTCAAAACTTGGACGACGTTTGGTTCTGGGTCTCGAACCCTTTGGATTGGGCCGAACTCGGACGTCGTCCTCGTCGAGGTCGTGCCTGTTCTCTGGTTCGTAGAGCCAGCTCACCTAAGACCCAACATCTTCTCCCACATGCCAACAAAGTCTGGAAGCGTCTTTGAGGTGGTGGCAATGTCATCAACTACCACTCCCAGAATCACAAGTC
>JBDQMQ010000116.1:0-2404 GCA_040262185.1 Aquiluna sp.
CAGCTGGGCAAATATCTGGGCAAGAGCGATGATCAGCGCGAGCTTCAGAAACTCCGATGGCTGAATAGACACAAAGCCAAGATCAAGCCAGTTTCGGTTTCCATTGATGTCTGCACCGAAGAGCACAGTCGCAACCTGCAGCCCTAATGCACCGAAGAGAATGGGCATGCTAAGTCTGCGATAGAAACCCATCGGAAGGTTGCTGGCAATAACAAGCACGACCAGCCCCACAATCGCAAACGCTCCCTGGCGCAGAAACATGGTTGCTGCGCTGTCGGTTTGCTTGAAGCTATCAATTGCAGATGCTGAGGCAACCATTGCAAGGCCCAGGCCCGCAGTGAGCAGACTTAGGCCCAGCAGCAGCAGGCCCTGTCGGGACTGTGCCCGAAACTTAGGCCTTAGAGACTCCATCACCTGGCTCATGCGCTCAGCTCCCCAACAGCCCTCTCGAAGCTCTCACCCCGGTCGGCATAGTCCCTAATTTGGTCCCTCGATGCTGCCGCTGGCGCCTGCAGCACGGTGTCCCCTGGCTCGGCCAGAGTTTGCGCGGCCAACACGGCATCTCTCATCACAGAATCACCTGAAATGACACTAATTGCAGTGCCCGGCAATAGCTCGGAGAACAGCTTCGCGAGTTGCTCGGTCTCGCTACCTATTAGGACAGCGGCTCTGAGCCTTCTGCCGTGCTTTTTGATGAGCTCTGCAGGGTCCACACCCTTGAAAAGTCCCCCCACAATCCAGACCACGGAATCATAGGCACTAAGCGAGCTGCTTGCAGCATGAGCGTTGGTTGCCTTGGAGTCATTCACATACAGCACTCCACCAATCTCTGCTACCGGCTGGTTGCGATGTGGTGAGAGCTTGAAGGACGTGATTGCCCGCCTTATTGCCTGTGGGGGCACATCCGCAGCTCGCGCGAGTGCTGTTGCCGCTGCAACGTTTGCTCTGAGCTGGTCACTAACCGGTCCGATCTGGGAAAGCTCCGCCTCTGTCGCTATCTCAAGTGCCTCTTCAGCTCGGTTTGCTAAGAAAGCCCTGTCAACCAAAATGTCCTCCACGAAGCCAACCGCCGACTTCTGTGGTGTGAAAAGAGAAAACGCGATAGCTCTGCAGCCTTCCAAAACTTCGGCCTGCTCAGCAGCCTCCAAAGTCTTGGGGTCCTGCTCGTTGAAGACAATTGCGGCCTCGGTGCCAAGGTAGATCTTGCTCTTTGCCTCAAAGTAGCTCTGCATGTCCCCGTGCCAGTCCAGGTGATCTTCTGCCAGGTTCAAGAAGGCACTTGCAAGAGGGTGAATCTCTCCTAGGTAGTGAAGCTGGAAGCTGGATAGCTCCACCACCAAAAAGTCAAAGCCCTCGGGATCTCGAATCGCATCCAAAATGGGGGTTCCGATGTTGCCGCAGGCAACTGCCCGATGTCCGTCGGCTGCCAGCATCGCTGCCGCGAGCTCGCAGGTAGTTGTCTTTCCGTTGGTCCCGGTTACCACGATCCACTTTGCAACCTTCGATGTCTTGTCACGGAGCCTGTTGGCAAGGTCGATGTCCGTAATTAGCGTTACTTTTCGGGTTTCGAGCTCTTTGACCAGCGGATGTGAAGGGGTAAAACCTGGGGAAACCACAGCAAAATCTGGGGCGAAGCCAAGTTGATCTAGGACCTTTGGAGTCTCGTCGAAAATGAACCTAGAGCCAATCACCTCAGCAAGGTCAACATATCGCTCATCTGCCGCCCCGCCTACTGCCACAGCCTCAACGCCAAGTTCCACGAGGGTGTCAAGAGCGCTAAACCCAGACTTACCGAGGCCTAGAACTACAGCCCTAAGCTGCGACCAGTCCTCGTGCCAAGAGGTCGGAAGGCTCATAGTCCGTAAATCCACTCCACATAGAACAGTCCCACTCCGGCCGCAACGCAGAGGGCGGCAATGATCCAGAACCTCACGACAATCGTGATCTCCGCCCAGCCCTTGAGCTCAAAGTGATGATGCAGCGGAGACATCCGGAAGACCCTGCGACCCTTGCCATAGATCTTCTTGGTGAGCTTGAAGTAGGCCCGCTGAATTACCACCGAACCGGTAACAATCACGAAGATTCCGCCGATAAGGACAAGAAGCAGTTCAGTTCTGCTTACAACGGCGAGAGCGGCGAGCGCTCCACCCAGGCCAAGCGAGCCGGTGTCGCCCATAAAGAGCTGAGCCGGCGAGGTGTTCCACCACAAAAAGCCCACGCAGGCTCCCACTATCGCGGCGGCAACAACCGCGACGTCTAGTGGATCTCTCACCTCGTAGCAGGCGGCGATGTTTTCGACAGCCGTCCTACACGACTGGTTGAACTGCCAAAAGCCGATGATGACATAGGCACCAATGGCAAAGATTGCCGAGCCCGATGCCAGGCCATCAAGTCCATCTGCGAT
>JBDQMQ010000117.1:0-2399 GCA_040262185.1 Aquiluna sp.
CCGCCGTTTATAGTCGACTTCGCAGCACCAACGAACTCGGACATCCAAGAGGGCAGTAATTCACCCTCAACCAGTTCTTGACGCCCGCTGGCCAAAAGTGCGTGACGGAATAGTTGTGAGGGGTTTTCAATGGGCAAAGTGGTGCTGGGTTCGGCGATGGTGGTTCTTGCCATGTGGTCTGGAATCGCCGCAGAGAGAATCTCGCCAAGCGCTACACATTGGCGGTTTGCGACATCTCTGGTGAACCGATAAATCTCTTTGGTCAAAACCGGCCTGTCCCCGACTATCTCAACCAGAGAAGAGGTTGCGTACTCAGAGGTCTCCAGCAAATCGACGACAAAACCAGTCTGTGTAGTTTTGGAGCGCCCCATGAAGAAGCTAACACGATGACCAAATTGAAGTGAGTCGACTAGCTCCGCCGGTATTACAAAATCAAACTGCCTGTCTAGCTGAAGCAGTTTGGATTCAGCAACCACCCGCGCGAAGCGAGCCACTTATCTACCCGCAGCCTCGCGAAGCGCAGTTGTGCGATCTGTCTTCTCCCAGCCGAACTCTGGTAGCTCTCGGCCAAAGTGTCCGTAGGCAGAGGTCTTTGAGAAAATTGGGCGCTTTAGATCGAGATCACGAATGATTGCGGCTGGTCTCAGGTCGAAGGTCTCCATTACAGCTTTTTGAATGCTTTCGACCTCCACCTTTTCAGTACCGAAGCACTCCACAAATACGGCCACTGGCTTTGCTACACCAATCGCATAGGCAACCTGAAGCTCCACCTTGTCAGCCAGGCCTGCGGCCACCACATTCTTTGCCACCCAGCGCATCGCATATGCAGCAGATCGGTCCACCTTTGATGGGTCCTTACCGCTGAAGGCGCCACCCCCGTGGCGTGCCATGCCTCCGTAGGTATCGACAATGATCTTTCTACCGGTTAGTCCAGCATCGCCTTGGGGACCGCCAATTACGAAGCGACCGGAAGGATTGATGATGTAGCGGACATTTGAGGTATCCAGCTTGCTCTCGGCCAATACCGGTGAGATGACCTTTTCCAGCACTAGGTTGGCAAGGTCATCTTGGGTTACGTCGGGGTGGTGCTGCGTTGATAGCACCACTGTGTTGATAGCAACTGGTGTGTTGCCTTCATAGTCAATTGACACCTGGGTCTTACCATCGGGTCGCAGAATGCCATTGTCTAGCTCACGCCTGACTCTGCTCAGGTTTTCCGAGATTCGATGTGAGAGCAAAATGGGAGCGGGCATCAAGGTGTCGGTCTCGTTTGTTGCGTAGCCGAACATCATGCCCTGGTCACCGGCACCTAGTTTGCTGATCTCGTCCTGCTCACCTGTTCGTGACTCGAGAGCATCGTCGACACCGCCTGCGATGTCTGGTGATTGAGCACCAATAGAGACAGATACACCACAAGAGTTGCCGTCAAAGCCAATGTCTGAGCTTGTGTAGCCAATATCGAGAATTTTCTGCCTGACAAGCTGGGGAATCTCTACGTAGCTGGAGGTGGTAACTTCGCCGGCAATGTGAACAAGTCCGGTGGTTACTAGGGTTTCCAGCGCAACTCGGGCGTCTGGATCCTGTTCCAGCATGGCGTCGAGAATGGTGTCGGAGATCTGATCGCAGATCTTGTCTGGGTGGCCTTCCGTGACCGATTCTGAGGTAAAGGTTCTTAGCGTCATAGACGCAAAGTCTAGTAAGTCACTATGACAATTGCGCTGCCACGCGCCTCATGACCTCTCGCGCTACTTCGCTTTTAGCGCCAGCAATTTCAGCTACCGAATCGGCATCCACATAGTGAACTACCGTGTCATTTCCCTCCAGGGAGCTAATGCTATTTCCAATCACTACCTTTGCCCCCTTCGCCTCTAGCTTGCTCCTAGATGCCTTTATGACGTCCTTTTCTTGGTCAACCAGTGCGAAACCCACGGCGAAGCTTTCGGGAAACTTCTTGGTATAGGCGGCAAGTAGGTCGGGAGATGAACTCAGCTTAAGCTCTGGCACTGTGGACCGAGGAAGCTTGCCCTTATGTGGATTGGCCACTTGAAAATCGCTTACTGCTGCAGCCATTACGAGCACTTCAGCTGGCTTCTGAAGAGCGGCACTAAGTTCTGCAACGTTTTCAACGTGCGTTACTTCAATGCCTTTAGGGGTCTGCGGGAGATTGCACGCAATCAGATGAACCTTTGCCCCAAGGTCTCTTGCCGCAATCGCCATGGCAAGCCCTGTCTTTCCGGACGAGCGGTTCCCTATAAACCTGACATCGTCGATGCGCTCTCTAGTTCCTCCAGCGGTGACGGTCACACTCTTGCCGGTCAATGGACTTGCCGCAAATAGGTAGTCGATGATCTCTTCAACTTCGGGAAGCCTGCCAGGTCCTGTGTCATCTCCTGTGAGGC
>JBDQMQ010000118.1:0-2398 GCA_040262185.1 Aquiluna sp.
GTGCAGTTTTGAGCTTTGTTGAACCGGTAGCGCTTTCGACCCTCACCACCATGCAAGTTGGTGGCACACCAAAGTCTCTGGTTCGTTGTGGTACTCCCGAGGAGCTCTACGAAGCCGCCAAAACTGCATGGCTCTCCGAGGAGAAGCACCACATTCTTGCCGGGGGTTCCAACACCGTCTTTGCCGATGACATGAGCGACTGGAACATCGTGCTGGTAGCCAACACCGGCATTGAAATTACTGAGGAAACTGATGAGACCGTGACCCTCAGGGTCCAAGCCGGTGAGAGCTGGGACGGTTTTGTGCAGTGGTGTGTTGAGCGGGACTACGCGGGCATTGAGGCCATGAGCGGCATTCCTGGAAGCGTTGGAGCAACACCGGTTCAGAACGTTGGGGCATACGGCCAAGAGGTATCGCAAGTGATTACCCAGGTCGAATTTCTCGATGCGACAAGCCATGAGGTTTCAATCAAGCCGGCGGAGTTTTTCGAGTTTAGCTATCGCGATAGCGCCCTAAAGCGAGGGCTCAAGGGCGTAATTGGCTGGGTCGAATTCAAGCTCTACAAACTAGGGGGACTGTCTGTCCCCATGGCCTCTGGACAGATCACCAACCATGTTGGTGCCGAGTACGGGTCTCAGCTGCCGCTGCAGCAGGTCCGGGACACAGTCATTGAGCTGCGCAGCTCCAAGGGCATGGTGATCAGCGAGTCCGATCCCAACTCCCGCTCCTGCGGAAGCTTCTTCACCAATCCCGTGGTGAGCAGCATCAAGGCCCTGGAGTTCCCTGACGAGATGCAGAAATGGAAGATGGACGACGGTGAGAGTGTGAAGCTCTCGGCTGGCTGGCTCATCGAGAACGCAGGTATCCCCAAGGGCTACAGCATCCCAGGATCCAAGGCGGCAATATCTCAAAAGCACGCACTCGCAATCACGAATACCGGAGGGGCAAGTTCCGCCGAGATTGTTGAGCTCGCAAGGTTTATCCAAGAGCGGGTAAGTGCCCGTTGGGGCATGAATCTGTTGCCCGAACCAAACCTGATTGGCTTTTAGCTAAAGAGTTTTTGCAGCCTTTGAATGCCCTCTAATAGTTGATCGTCGCCGAGTGCGTAGGAGAGCCTGAAGTAGCCGCTCGGGCCAAAAGCCTCACCTGGAACAAGAGCTACCTCAGCCTCGTCCAGCACGAAGTCGGCTAGTTCCAAGGAGGAGCTGAACTTCCGACCACCAAAGTCACGTCCAAAGAGCCCGCTGACATCCGGGTAGACGTAGAAGGCTCCCTCGGGTGTTGGGGTAAGGATGCCGTCTATCTTGTTCAGCTCGGCAACTGCCGTTTTTCTTCTGCGGTCAAAAGCCTCGAGCATCTGCCTAACAGGCTCCTGATCCCCCGTGATTGCCTCGATCGCAGCCCTCTGGGAGATGTTCGAGACGTTAGAGGTTAGGTGGGACTGGAGGTTGGCCGCAGCCTTTGCAGCATCTGGGGGAGCAATGAGCCACCCAAGTCTCCAACCGGTCATGGCATAGCTCTTTGCCACACCATTAACCATCATGGTTCGCTCAGAAAGTTCCGGAACAAGCTCGGTAATCGAGTAGGCCTTGAGGCCGTCATAAACCAAGTTTTGGTAGATCTCGTCGGTGATTACCCAAAGACCCTCTTTGGAAAGCGCCCACTTGCCAATGGCCTCAAGCTCTGCTTTTGAGTAGACCGCTCCGGTTGGATTGTTTGGAGAACACATCAAAAGCGCTTTGGTCTTAGGTGTGTAGTGAGCCTCTAGCTGCTCTGGTGTCACCTTGTAGTCCTGGTCACTACCTGCGAAGACGTCAACCTGGGTGCCGCCGGCAAGCTTTATGGCCTCGGGGTATGTCGTCCAGTAGGGGGTCGGAACCAACACCTCGTCACCATCATTTAGCGCTACCTGAAAGGCTGTGTAGACAGCCTGCTTTCCTCCGTTGGTGACCAAAACCTGAGACGGTTCTACCTTGGTTCCGGAGTCGCGTAGCGTCTTTTCCGCGATTGCTTCGCGCATCTCCGGCAGGCCAACAGCTGGCGTGTAGCGGTGGTTCTTTGGGTCACTGACTGCCCTGAGGGCAGCATCAACGATGTTTTGTGGAGTCTCGAAGTCCGGCTCACCTGCGGCATAAGAAATTACTGGCCTGCCTTGGGCCTTCAGCGCTTTGGCTTTGCTGTCAACCTTGAGCGTTGCACTTTCCGCAATAGCGAGCATTTTTTTGGAGATTCGAGAGCTAGACATGCTCTTCAGAATACTTGGGTTTCTCCCCATCACAGCGGGGAATTCGCCGTTGCATCAAAGTCAAAAGGGCCCTAGACTTTGTCAAGTTGACATCTGCCAAAAACTAATCTGGCGAAAATCATAAATCTAGATTCAATCTAGAAGTGTGTCTTT
>JBDQMQ010000119.1:0-2383 GCA_040262185.1 Aquiluna sp.
ACGTGCCTGAGTGCGAGGGTGATGTTGTCCATGATGCTCAGGTGAGAAAAAAGGTTGAAGGACTGGAAAACAAGTCCGATCTTTGCCCTAATTGCATCCTCATCGACTCCAGGGGCTGAGATCTCCTCATCGTCTAGAAAGATTTGCCCATCCGAAATCTCCTCGATCAGGTTTACACACTTTAGGAGCGTGGACTTTCCTGAACCTGAGGCTCCGATCAGCGCAACGATTTGCCCGGGAAACACCTCTAGGTCAACTCCATCTATGACAACTCGGTCGCCATAGTGCTTTTTGAGGCCGGTCACCCGAAGGCGTGGCTTGTCCCAGTTGATCACAGCGTGCTTCCCATCTGCTCACGCTCTGAGTACTTCCGAGAGATTCGGTCCGCCAATCTAACGGTAGGGATTGCCAGCAGCACGAATAGCAGACCAGCCACAACGTAGGGGGTGAAGTTGGCAAACTTTGCCGCCTCGATTTGCGCTCCTCTTACGGCGTCAACGGCACCAAGCACCGAGATCAAACCAACATCCTTCTGGAGCGCCACGAAGTCGTTCATAAGTGGCGGAATTACTTTTCTCACAGCCTGTGGCAAGACAACCAGGCGCATCGACTTGGAGTAGCTCAACCCCAAGCTTCTGGCAGCAAGGCGCTGCGAAGAGTGCACGGATTCAATGCCTGCTCTAAATACCTCTGAGACATAAGCACTGTAGGTAAGGGTTAGCGCGATAGTTCCCAGCACCTCCGCGGGAACGCGGCCTAAAAACTCAAGCCGCAAACCAGGTATGCCGAATCCCACCAGATACAACACAATGATCAGCGGCAATCCCCTGAATAGGTCCACGTAGCCTCGCGAGAGCACCCTGAGCGGAAAAAACACTGGCGATTTGAGGGTACGGAAAATCGCCAGCAGAAGCCCGGTAATCAGCACCAAGAATGCAGCAGCGACTAGCACGCGCAGGTTTAGCAGCAGCCCATCAAAAACCCTTGGAAACGCCTCGATGGCGACTTCCCAATTGAAAAAACTAGTCTCAACCCTTTGCCAGCCCGGTGTTGCCAAAAGGCCAAACCAAACAAATGCCGCAAAGGCGAGCGTGGAGAGCATCGCTAAGCCAACAGACTTATTCTTCTTCCGGCGCTTGAAATCTCTTCGGGCGCGTTCGGCTGGGGAGATGCTCGAGTCGTCAAGTGCCATGTAGAGCCTTAAAGAGAAATAGGTGAGGCGATTTCTCGCCCCACCTATTTAACCCTGAAATAACTACTTCAGTACCGGTGCACCAACATAATCTGCCAGCCACTCCTGCTCAATCGCGGCAAGCTTGCCACTCTCACGCAGGGCATCGACAGCCGCAGTCACGGCATCGGTTAGCGGTGAGTCCTTGTCTAGGACAAGACCAAAGCTGTCTCCAGCCTCAGCACCCTCAAGCTGACCAAGGATGATTCCGCCGTCAAGCTCGACCGCGGTTAGGTAGAACGCGGTTGGTAGGTCAACAACGATTGCATCTACCTGACCGTTGGCAAGTGCCGCCTTGGCATCGTCATTGGAGTTGAAGACCTGAGCTCCACCATTTGGCTGGATGATCTCCTCGATTGCCTTGAGGCTCGTGGTTCCTGTCTGGGCTCCGATCAAAAGGTCCTTCAGATCGGCCAGATCGGTGACTCCCTCTGCTGCGGAACCGGCAACGGTTATCACCGTCTGGGCCGTGTAGTAGTAAGGACTTGAGAAATCAACCGAAGCTTTGCGCTCCTCAGTGATTGAGTACTGCTGCAAGTTGAAGTCAAAGCTCTTCGGTCCAGGCTGAATTGCCTCTTCGAATGTGGTTCTGACCCAAACTACGTCCTCGGGAGCGAAGCCTAACTCTGCTGCTACGGCGTAAGCGACTGCGGACTCAAAACCCTCGCCTGATTCAGGGGTGTCATCAAGAACCCATGGGTAGTAGGCGGGCAGTCCAGTGCCAATCGTTAGCTTTCCAGCCGTCAAAGTCTCCAGAACGTCCTCAGTTACCTCTTCAGACGTGGGCGTTGTCTCTACTTCCTCAACGGCGGCCTCCTCGGCAGGTGCACATGCACTCAGGCCCAGAGCGAGCGCGAATGCAGCTATGGACGCTACTGCCGACCGGCCAAACTTCTTACTTATGGTTGTCAAAATTTCTCCTATTTTTGCGGGGGTGCCAGAAGATATTGCACCAGTAGAGGCCGGAAGTCCAAATTTGCGACTAACTGTTACAAACGCCGATTAGCTTTTTGCCTCGTGAACAATTGCGGTTATCCTTTTAGTCAGTCGCAAGCCTGCGCAATCCCCCAAAAATTGTCTGGAGATTCCGCGTTGTTGCTTCACGAGTTCAAGCAGGTCGGGCTGACCGACAGGGCGAGCGGACTACTTGAC
>JBDQMQ010000120.1:0-2345 GCA_040262185.1 Aquiluna sp.
GCTGTCTTCGTGCGCGTGCCGCGCAGCCAGGAGGCAGGGATGAAGGGGCGGGGTTCGGCGCACCAAAGGAATAAATGGCCGAGCCTGGAATCGAACCAGGGATCTCCGGGTTATGAGCCCGGCGAGCTACCGAACTGCTCCACCCCGCGGCGAAGTAGTAACGATAGCAGATTGCCCGCTAGTTCTCTAGTGCGTCGAGAGCATCCTCAATTGCTCGCTGGAGCCTCTCGTCGGCTTCACCAAAGGCGGTCCAATCACCGGCTCGGAGTGCAGCCGCCTTGTCATCCAAGGCTCGCTTGGCAGCGTTCAAAGCCCTGTCTAGTGCCGCATTGCCTGAATCCGCACTTGAACCCGAACCTGCGTCTGAGCCGGGGTCAGTAATCACGCCACCGTCTGCGACATCGGCACCCGAGTCGCCTCCGAACAGGTCGTCAAGTGCTAGCTCAAGAGTGTCCTCGAAGGCAATCTGATCGCCGAATGCAACAAGTATCTTTTGCAGCAGTGGGTAGCTGGTTTCACCAGTTGACTCGATGTAGACAGGCTGCACGTAGAGCAAGCCACCACCAACGGGAAGGGTCAACAGGTTTCCGTTGAGAACCCTGGTCGAACCCTGTCTCAGGATGTTTAGTAGCGAGGAGACATCGCTATCGGCATTGAAGTTGTTCTGCACCTGGCCCGGTCCGGGGACAATTGTTTCCCTCGGAAGGTTCAGTAGCGTCAGCTTTCCGTACTCATCATTCACCGTTCCAGCCTCTCCGCCTGCCTCGGCATTGGCGATGAGGTAACCGGTGAGCACGTTTCTAGTGGTCTCCCCTGTGGACTGAGGTATGAAGGTTGAGTAGAGCGAGAAGGCACTCTCGTCATCTCCAGGAGTCTGAAGTGTTAGGTAGTAAGGAGGCTGCAAGCTGCCAAGACCGGTTCCCTCAACTGGATCGTTGGGGGTCATCCAGGCATCCTGCTGAGAGTAGAAGGCCCCAGCCTCGGTCACGTGGTAGCGGCCTAGAACAGATCTCTGCATCTTGAATAGGTCTGCTGGGTAGCGCACGTGGCTGAGCAGATCCTCACTCATCGCGCTCAGTGGTTGAACCGTGTCTGGGTAAATGCCCATCCAGGCGTTCAGAATTGGGTCGTTCTCGTCCCACTGGTAAAGATCAACCGACCCGTCATAGGCATCAACAGTTGCCTTGACGGAGTTGCGAATGTAGTTCACCTCAGACAAATCACGGTTGAACGTCTCACTCGCGGTGTCAAGGATTGCCAAGTTGAATGGCTCGAGGTTTGAGTATGGGAAATCGGTTGATGTGGTGTACCCGTCAACTATCCACTTGATTCTGCCGTCGACGATCGCCGGGTAAACCTCGGTGTCCACGGTCAAGTAAGGAGCCACCTCCTTGATCCTTTCGGCTGGATCACGGTTGTAGAGAATCTGGGACTCTGCATTGATTGCGTCGGAGAGCAAAATCTGTTCGCTCTGGAATCGCAGTGCGTAAGCAAGACGAGTGAAAAGATCACCAATCATTGGACCGCCATCGGCATTAAATATTGTGTAGGTCTCTCTTTCGCCATCCTCACCAGCCGGGAAGTCGAACTCAAGCGGATCAGACCCATCTGGTGCGCCAACGATTGAGTATTCCGGAGAGTTCAGGCCAAAGTAGATTCTCGGCTCGAAGTCGCCAAGCATGCCGACGGTTGGAATACCGCTTTGCAAGAACAGCGGCTTTCCGTCGCTGTCACGCTTGTTGCCGTAGGCGGCGACAAATCCAAAGCCGTGGGTGAAGACAATGGTCGAGTTGTACCAAGACTGAGAGTCACCAAGTCCAGCCTGGTTCAGCTCACGAACCGCTACCACGGTGTCCTGGGTCTCGCCGTCAATCTCGTAGCGCCCAACGTGCAGGCGGTTTGGGAAGGAGTAGTACTGACGATACTGTTCCAGCTGGCGGAACGCGTCACTCACTAGCGCCGGGTCAATAATGCGGATTGAGGCGGTGGTCTTTGCATCGTTTCTAAGAGCACCCTCTTCGGCAACAACCTTGGCGTCGTACTCGATTACCTCAACATTGTCGATGCCAAAGGCTGTTCTGGTGGCCTCAATATTCTTTTGGAGGTAGGGAGCCTCAAGGGTTCGCTCGTTTGGCACCACGATAAATGTCTGAACAATCCAGGGGTAGAGTCCGCCAACAACCAGAGAGCTAACGACCATCAGAGCGGTCGCGATGATGGAGATTCTCCACTGCGCCAAGAACGCGGTGACCAAGAATGTCACCGCTACAGCCAAGGAAATGAAGGCAAGAATCTGAAGGCCTGGGATCACAGCGTTAGCGTCGGTGTAGTTGACTCCGGTGAAC
>JBDQMQ010000121.1:0-2334 GCA_040262185.1 Aquiluna sp.
GAAGAACCTCAGCAGAATGAAAACTTCGATGTTTGGAGCAAAGAAGGCAAGGATCGTCGCCAGCAGATAACCGCTCATGGTTATTAGCAGTAGCGGCCTGCGACCAAAAGCATCCGAGAGTGGGCCGATGAGTAGCTGGCCAGCTGCGATACCGACTGTGACACCGGTAAACGAGGCCTGCACCACACCATTGGCGACCCCGAAGAACTGCCCAATGGCCGGGAAGGCCGGAAGATAGGGGTCAATTGTGAAGGGAATCAGGCTCATCGAGAGCGCGAGAATAAAGATGTAGACCATCAGCATCTTCTTGCTGAGCTGGTCTCCAGAATCTATGACCCTGCCCTTGACGATAGGAAGCTTGGGTAGGGGCACCCTAAGAGAATAGTGGTTCGGCGATGAGCTCAGAGCCCTGAACCCCACCCGGAATTGCGAATACCGCAGACCCGATTGGCACGGTCCACTTGTTGAGTAGGTCCAGCTTCTCCAGCCGCCTTTGAATCGGCAAATACTGCCTAGAAATATCGCGCTGATAGGCAGTCCACAAAAGCCCAACGTCCATGCTGCCGCGCTCGTTCATGCCGTTGTCATAGCTAAATGGTCGGCGGAAGATTCGCTCCGCACTCTCCACTGGAGCCGCCCTTCTAATGTGGGCGAACTCGGGAATCACAAGCAGGCCGTTTGGGTGCCTCGCACCCAGATCAGGAACATCGCTCTCATCGGTTCCGGTAAGTGGGGCTCCGTTGGAGAGATTGCGTCCGATGACCTCCTCCTTAGAGGGGGTCCCGAGCTGGTCCCAGGTATCGAGCTGCATCGCGATTCTGCGGAAGACCATCAGGGTTCCTCCCCTAATCCACTTTGGACCCTCGTCTATCCACACAACTGAATTGAAATCCTCCGAACCAAGCTCTGGGTTTGCGGTGCCATCGACTTGGCCCATTAGGTTTCTGTGGGTGAGGCCGGCGGGAATCATTCCAGGCGAATGGGCAAAGCCTGGCTGCACCCACCTAACGCTCGCAAAGGGCATCGAGTCTCTAACCAGTCCCCGGGTGCCATGAGCCAGCACAACAGGATCGTCAGCGGCAATGTGAATGAGCACATCTCCGCCCGAGTAGCGATCCTCCAACTGGTCCACGCTAAAAGCTGGCAGCTCGGCAAAGCCTTCGGGTAGCTGAGAATCCAGGCCGAGCTTTGCGAAAAGGCTGGGGCCGAAGCCGACATAGGCGGTGAACCTGGCGGCCCCAATCGCAAGCTCAGGTGCGGGATCGGCAAGCACTGGCTCTCCGCGCGTGAGCCTGGCAATGTCGTCGGTGAGCAGCCGCATCCAGCGCAGCATGTCTGCCTTGGTCATGCTCTCCTTGATATCGAAAGCGACCATATTGGTGACGGCTTGAATGTCTAGCTCGATACCGCTCTGGTGAGCTCCGTAGAACTCTGCCTGACGCGAAGCGGCAAAGGTTTCGAGGTCACCCTCTGCGGCGAGGCTAGCGCCAGCAGCTCCAGCGGCAATACCAACCGCACCCGATGCGGCCGCGGCCGCGCCGCCTGCGAGAAAGCCCCTGCGTGAAACCAACTAGTTGTCCATCTCCATTTCGCCGCTGTGGTAGTCCTCATCGCCGCCCTCGGCCGGCTTGGCAACTACTCCATTGGCCGTTATGTCTTCCGCACCATCAAAATCAAAGGTGACTGAGATTTCTTCCCCAGCTTCAAGATCGTCGGTGAGCATCATGAGCATCAGGTGGTTACCACCTGGTTCGAGAACTATCGATTTACCGGCCGGGATAGTCAGTCCGCCATCGATCTCTTGCATCTTCATCTCGCCACCAATCATCGCCATCTCGTGCACCTCGACAACTCCCGCTATCTCCGTGGCGCCGCCGACCAGCACCACATCTTGAGAGGAATTATTTGTCAGCGTTCCGTAGACTGCGGTCATACCTCCCTTGATGCTCATTTCAGAGGACTTCACCCAGAGATCCTGGGCAACTACCTCGCCATCAGAGGCACAACCTGAGAGAAAAAGGGCAATTGAAAGAAAAAGTAAGGAGATCTTCCGCATTTCTTTCCTTAGATGTCGGTAGAGAGGCGCATACTTTCTGAGCCTCGAACACTAATTCTACAAGATGTAGAACAAGGAATTTAGGAAATTGGGTAAACAAGTCCCGACACGCGGGAGTTATTACCGCCTTAAAGTTCAAGTTGTGGGTTAATGTTCGAGAAAATAACTAAATAAGTGAACTTTTTCGCATTTCACTACTAGATGTAGTGGTTTGGTGCTAATGTTTGAAGTCTGAAATTTGCGAGAAATTTCACAAGAATTTGCCGAAAATGAGCCCG
>JBDQMQ010000122.1:0-2307 GCA_040262185.1 Aquiluna sp.
AGGGCACTCTGCCACTCTCTGGCTTCTACAAGTCCACCACCGAGACCTATGAGGGCTGGAACACCAAACATGACTACCTTGCGCAGTGACTCGAGAAGCTGCTGGTAGACCTGAAAAGGAGACTCTTCTGGCATCTTCAAATAAATAGGACGAGTGCGCCATGCCAGCATTAGGCCAACGGCAATGATTGCGGTCATAATGACAAATCCGATAAGGAAAGCGATTACCTGCGCGATGATCTGCGTGAAGAACACGACCTCAAAGTCAAGCTGACGGAACCACAGCCAATCGGTGTAAATGCCGGCCGCGCTCACCAGTGCGAAAACAATCGCGGCCAGGATTCCCAGCGCGATTGATACCGGTGATACCTTACGTCCCTGTTGAGGGGTGCTCTGTGCCAATGTATCTCTCCTAGTTAGTTACAGCTAACACTTGGTAGCTGGTTTCCTTCTGTCAGCGCATCGATTGCTTCGAGCGCTTCACTCAAGTCTCTCACTGTTACAACACTCAAGCCCTCGGGAATCTGCCCGATTGCCTCTTCGCAGTTACCCTGGGGCACCAGAAATAGGTCTGCACCAGAATTTTTGGCGGCAATCATCTTCAGTCCAACCCCACCAATTGGTCCGACCTCGCCAACTGCATTGATTGTTCCAGTACCCGAAACGTGATAACCGGCAGCCATAGAACCCTCACTTAGAGTGTCAAGAATGCCGAGGGAGAACATTAGCCCGCCCGACGGTCCGCCGACATCACCGAGCTGCAGCTGGATATCTACTGGGAAGTCATATGTGTAGCCGACCATTGCGCCAATGACCCAGTCGGTCTCGCGCTTCTCGGGAGTGATTTCCAAACTCAACGGCTGACTATCGCGAATCACTTCGATGATCATTGGCTGTCCCTCGGATAGCTGAATCTGGCTCTTCAGTTCATCGAACGAAACAACATCTCTGCCACCGGCGCTAACCACAAAGTCCCCGGCAACCAAGATTCCAGAGGAGGGGGCATCCGCAATAACGGAAGCAACATAAAGGGTTCGTGGAATCTCGTAACCCAGCTCAGAAAGGGCTGCCGCAATGGCATCCTGCTGTGAGACTTCCATCTGAGCTGAGCTCTCAGCTCTTATCTCGGCGGTGGTCAGGCTTGGTGGGTAGACCTCATCCAGTGGCAAGACAATCTGCTCGGGGTCTGCCCATGCCCACAAAACCTGCACCCAGCTCGGAGTCGACTCTCGATTGCCAAGCAGCGACACCGTGGTGATGTCGAACCTGGAATCAGATTCATAAACGGCTACGTCATCAGAGCTGATTACCTTTTGGCCCGAGATCTCTCCCATGACATTGAAAACCTGTCCGGGTCTCTCGATTACATAACCCGTCGGCAAAGCGGCCATCGAACCCAGGGTGATCACCGCCAAGCTCAGGACAATCCACTTGGCAGAACCCTTGGGAGGCTTTGGTCTCGAGGAGAAAAATGACATTGCGTCAATGCTAGGTAATCAACCTTGGAATAACCTGCTGGCCCCTCACGCCCTTGGCGAACACTCCCCTTTCACCTCCGGATTGTCAGCCGTTTAGAAGGTCTTCGCGATAGCGTGAAAAGCAGTTGGAGGTGCCACTTGAGCGAAGAAGACTCAGATAAGGACCGTCCGGGCAGAGAAGAGCTCGAGGAAATGGTTCGGAAGATGCTCTCAAGTGGGCAATTAGATCCCGAGACCCTTTCTAAAGTTGCCGGCCTCGGAGCCAACCCGGCAATGATGGGACAAATGTTCTCTCAGCTGAGGAACCTGATGTCCGAGGCTGAAGGGCCCATTAACTGGAAGATGGCCGAAAACCAGGCAATGGAACTTGCCAAAAAAGATGAGTCGAAGAATCTAGAAAATCTAGAAACTGAGATTTCAAATGCATTCGAAATTGCCCGGCTTTGGCTCTCTGAGATAACGCAGTTTTCCACCTCTGAGCAGCCCAAGCTGCTCAGACGAAGTGTTTGGGTTCAAGACGCAATGCCGCTTTTTGCCGAGCTGAGTGAGCCAGTAGCGAGCAGTATGGCGAAGGCCCTGAGCGAGAACATCGTTGAGGCCATGCCGGAGGAGCTTGCGAACCTTTTGGGCCCAGCAAGCAAATTCATTGGAAACGCGGGAGCAGCAATTTTTGCGATGCAGCTTGGTCAGGCGATGGGCAAACTGTCAACGCAGACGCTTTCTGCGACCGAAATTGGCATCCCCATCAGCTCTCGCCCAGGACTGATAACTCAGAATGTTGGCGAGTTCATCAAAGACATTGAGACGCCGAAATCGGAGATTGTCATCTA
>JBDQMQ010000123.1:0-2302 GCA_040262185.1 Aquiluna sp.
GGCCTAATGTCAACTAGATCTGCCGCCTCAAAGAATCGATCCGCAATAGTTGGATCCTCGCCCTTCCTCCTTAGTGAACGAGCAGTCTCCAGTCGAGTGAGCCTACTTATGAACAGTCTGCCCACCCGCGAAGCAATCAACTCCCGCACAACGGAGCCCAATGCCGGTGATTCTGCCTCGGCGGTGAACAGCTTCACCGCAGCGGATGAATCTAGGTAAAGATTCATCAGACCCTGTCCTCGCGTTCTTCCGCGATCAGCTGCTCTGAAGTGATGCCGTCTGGCAGCTTGATTGGCACGATGGAGTCAACATCAAAGTATCCACGGCCTGGCGTTATTGTCCCGTCCTGGACCAGCTCTAGGTACTTGTCCTCTGGAATAGGCAGCAGCTTTGCCACCGGCACACCACGCACGGTAATGGTGATCGCCTCTCCCTCTTTGGCTCGCTTTACAACTGCCGAAGCATTTTGCTTTAGCTCTCTAATTCCCACGTAATTCTCCATGTTCTACAATGTAGCACTTTAGGTTCTCAGTTATAAAACCAATTATGAGCAAGCGGTTGATATCCCGCTTTTGGTCCTATGAATAACCCTAGAAACGCAGTAGACCCCGGGTATAGGCCCGGGGTCTACTGTTGCCGATTGCTAGGCGTTAGGCATTTGCCTCTCGCCATCTAAGGAAGGTCCCATGTGACCGCGATGCTTACCACCGCGGAAACCTGGGTGACCACGCTCGCCGCTCTCTTCAGCAACATCGGCGCTGAAGGTGACGGTGAGCGGGCCTGATGAAGTGGCGGTTGCATTGCCCTCTTCATCGACGGTGATAGTCACTAGCACGGGGGAGGTGCCGTCAGATGGGTAGAGGGCCAGCTTGGTTACGCCAGCTTCAGTTGGTGCACGAAAACCAAGAAGTCCAGAAAGAGTCCCGTCTTCAATTTCGGTGCGAGTTGGGGAGCCAGCTTCGATGGTAACTGGGCGAATGCCGATTCGCCTGCCATCCTCTGCCGGCTCCGTGTCTGGAACTGAGGTTGCATCGCTGTCAAGGAGGTAAACAGTGAAGTAAGCGCCCTTGTGGGCATCCCTTGCCTCAGCTACATCTTCTGGAACGCCAACGATTGCAGCGTCCATGGTTACTCGGTTGTGCTCCTCCATCGAGTGAGCCTGGCGGCTCTCGCTGGAGAACTCTCGCTCGCCTCGATCATGCGCGAGCGCTGGCAGAGCCAGCCCGAGTGAGCCTGTGGCAACGACAGCGAGAGCTGCGATGCCGACCTTGGCTGATTTGTTCATCCGTATCCTTTCGTGGATACGAATCAAGTTAGAGAAATGCGAAGGCCAAGGTCGCCAAAATCAGCATCCTGCTATGAAGCTTGCAGGAAGCTTTCAGATTAGAAGAGCCTCCAGGGACTGAGCTTCCAACCAAGCTTTACCGCCACCAGCCTTACTGCCACCATCGCTACGGCGGCAACAAGAACGTCAACGTATTCAGGGGTTTGCAGGTAAGAGAGAAGGACTACAAGCCAGCCTCCGGCAAAGGCGATAACCGCATAGGGCTGATGGTCGTGGAAAGCCCTAGGGACCTCGTTTACCAGTACGTCTCGCAAGATTCCGCCCACAACGGCGGTTATTACACCCATAAGTACCGAGATCAATGGGCTTTGTCCAGTCTGAAGTGCGATGTGGGTGCCGCCAGCAGCGAAGATGCCCAGCCCAAAGGCGTCAGGAACCATCATCGCTTTTTCGGTGAACTCAATGTGCCGGGCACGGAAGAAAAATGGCAGTGCGAGACCCGCAACTATCAGTGCCCAGACCCACACCTCTTGCTCAACCCAAAAGAAAGGTCTGCGGTCTAAAAGCACGTCTCTTAGGGTTCCGCCACCAAAGGCCGCGATGGCGCCAATCATGACTACGCCGACAAGGTCGAACTGCTTCCGTGCAGCCTCGATAATGCCTGATAGAGCAAACGCCACCACCCCGAGGGCCTCGAAGAAAAGCAGGAAGCTGTCCAGGCTCATTAACTCTCTCCTTGCAACAGTGCGCGAGGCGGGACTTGAACCCGCACGTCCTTGCGGACACTGGCACCTGAAGCCAGCGCGTCTGCCATTTCGCCACTCGCGCGATTAGTGGTTGAAGCCGTTAGAGATTAGCAGAGAACCCCCACCCGAGTAAGGGGCGGGATTAGACTTACCTAACCCACAGCGACATCTCGAAAGTAGGCGAAATGGGCCTATTGGACAAGGCAGAGCAGCGCATCGAAGGTGCGGTGAGCTCGCTTTTCTCCAAGCTCTCCAGGGCTGAGCTGCAACC
>JBDQMQ010000124.1:0-2221 GCA_040262185.1 Aquiluna sp.
AGTTTCACAACCAAACGAGTTGACCGATTTTGATAGCGGGCCCAGTCCTTGCCCTCATTCACAAGTAGGCGCAAGCCTCTTTGGCGTCACTGCTAGTAACTGCGCCTTCACTTGGTGAACTACATCCTTATTATGTCCCTAAAGCTGAGAAATGCCTACTAGCCAAGTTGACGAATCGGTATCACTACCGGTGTCTTTGCAACCGGATCCTCAATAACTCGGGCCAAAATGCTGAAAGCAGTTGCCAGGTTGTTGGGAGTTATGACATCACCGGGAGCTCCCTGAGCGATTATCTCGCCGTCTTTTAGAACAACAATCTGATCGGCAAATCTTGCCGCGAGGTTGAGGTCGTGAATAACTGCCACGATTGTCATCCCGCGCTCTCGCTTCAGTGAGGAGAGCAGATTTATAACCTGAAGCTGGTGTGAGTAGTCGAGTGAATTTGTTGGCTCGTCCAGAAGCAACACCTGGGGGTTTTTCACCAGAGCTGCAGCAATTACCGCTACCTGCCTAAAGCCTGAGGACAGTTCACCAATCTTTTTAGCTGAGTGGGGAGTTAGCGAGGTCCTTGCAAGGATTTGGTCAATCTCAGTTTTGACCCTGGGGCTCACCCTAGAAATTTGATTTGCGAGCATCGCGCTTCTGGCGACCAAGTCAAAAACCGTTTCATTGTTTTTTGTTGCTGGGATGGTGCCCAAAAATCCGATGCTGCCTTCTATCTGCGCCTTTGTCAGAGAACTAATTGAGACCCCATCCAGCAGCACCGCCCCGCTCGAGGCCTTGATCTTTCTGGCTAGCGCTTTTAGCAATGAACTCTTGCCCGCTCCATTGGCTCCAACCACGGCCGTAATAGATCCGCCAGGAAGTTCTAGGTCTAGGTCCTTGATGATTGCATCAGCCGAGTAGCCAGCGCTCAGTGACTGTGCGGCAAGCTTCGACTGAGGGTCATACATGTTTCAAGCTTAGAACTTGCTGGTGACCTCGACCGCCTCTAGCCAGCGCTCATAGGATGCTCGACGATCGACTAGTGGAGCAAACTCCTGCCTTGCAGGGTTTAGTTGCCTGAGCTCGTCCATCGATCCCCAAATGCCTGAGCCGAGACCTGCGAGCAGCCCAGCACCAAATCCGGTCGACTCTAGGTTCTTGGCCCGAACAACCTTTGCGCCAATCAGGTCGGCCTGAATTTGCATCATGGTGTCGTTTGCAGCCGCTCCGCCATCGACCCTTAGCTCTGCGATGCTCTTGCCCGCATCCTCCGCCATCGCATCAACAACCGCCTTGACCTGAAAAGCAATTGCCTCCAGGGTTGCATAGGCCAAGTTGGCGCTGGTTGACCCTCTTGTAATGCCGAGCAGGCTTCCTCTAACGTCTGCATTCCAAAATGGTGCACCAAGGCCGGTCAGCGCGGGAACAAATACAACGCCATCGCTAGCTCCCGCCTTTTTTGCAAGGTCTTCGACTGCGGGTGCACTGTCAATAATCTGAAGTTTGTCCCGGAGCCACTGGACTGCTGCACCCGCGACAAAGACGGAGCCTTCTGATGCGTAGGTGATTTTCCTGTCTGGACTCATCCAGGCAACTGTCGCCAGCAGACCGTGATCGCTAATAACGATCTCCTCCTTGGTGTTGGTGAGGATGAAAGCGCCCGTTCCATATGTGCACTTCGAGGCGCCTAGATCAAAGCCGGTCTGTCCAAAGAGTGCTGCCTGTTGATCCCCGGCCATTCCCGTGATGGGAAGCTCAAGGCCTAGAAAGTGCTCGGCATTGCTTGTTGCGAGTTCTCCCCAACAGGGTGTGATGTTTGGAAGAGCAGACCTCGGGATTCCAAAGGTCTCCAGCAGCTCATCGTCCCAGTCGCCGGTGGTGAGGCTCATCAATTGGGTTCTAGAGGCATTTGAGGCATCGGTGATGTGTGATGCGCCTCCGGAAATCCGTGCGACGAGGTAGCTGTCAATGGTGCCGAGGGCATACTTTCCTGATTCGACCCCTTCCCAGATCTCCTGGTGATTTCGCTGCCACCACAAGAACTTGCTTGCCGTGAAGTAGGGGTCGATGTTGAGACCGGTGCGCTTTCGAATCCAGTCGCCCTGATTCTTTTGTTGCAGCTCCTCAGTGAACACCGAGGTTCTGCGGTCCTGCCAGACGATTGCCTTGGTTGGAGAGCTGAGGGTTTCTCTGTCCCAGATGACCGCGGTCTCGCGTTGGTTGGTGATACCAATGC
>JBDQMQ010000125.1:0-2188 GCA_040262185.1 Aquiluna sp.
GTCAGAAAGCTCGATCAGGGTTAGCTCCTTGAAAGCCTCAATGAGCTGGTCGGCAGTCATCTTTGCCATTTTTATCTCCTCGTGGTTTTTACGTTTAGTTGGACTCTTGCTTTTGACGCAGCGCGTCGACAACGCGTACCGCCTTTGAAGGCAGTGCGTTGAAGGTGTAGGCAGCCTTGAATAGAGATGCCTTGAAGGCGCCTGCGGCCTTGCCGAGCAGCACCTCCCTGGTCTCTAGTTCGGCTAGCTTCTTGACCTCTGCATCGGATAGTGCAACGCCGTCCATTAGGCCGGACTTGACTACGAGCAGTGGCTGTGCCTTTGCGAACTCCTTCAGGGCCTTTGCTGCGTTTACTGGGTCGCCGTGAACAAATGTCATGGCGGTTGGTCCAGCAAGCTGACCATCGAAGGCGGTTACCCCGGCCTCTTTGGCTGCAATGGTTAGAAGGGTGTTCTTTGCAACGACATATGTTGCGTCATTAGCCATTGAGCGACGGAGCGTCTTTAGCTCTGTCACGGTGAGTCCGCGGTATTCAGTCAGGTAGATTGCGCTTGAGTCAGCAAATAGCTGCTTCAGCTCTGCAACCTTCTCCTTCTTGTCTGCCATGGCACTCCTTTATTTGGTGCCGGCCTGAAAAATCAAAAAAGCTCCGGCGCAAATGAACACCGGAGCTGAAGCTCTAATACTCACCTGCGCGGGCCGTCTCTTTGGACTCTTCGTAGGCCAGGCGAATCTAGAGAAAGTTTCTTTTGATTACCTGGACCTAGACCGGCGGTCTTTGGCTGCGTATAGCTTATTTGGGCGGTGCTTGGCCCGCAAGTCCTTTTTGACCTTGTTCTTGTTGGGAGCATCAAACCTTGAGTCTCCAAAGTCGAGCGAGTCGACAATAGGAGGCGGTGCAATCGGGCCAGCGAGCTCCTCAATGAGCTTGTCGCCTGGGGCTACTTGGTGGAAGATTGCTTCGCGATCTGCCATCTTCATGATGGTCTCGACCTTGCGGGTTCTGCCGACTGGAACAATCGAAACAACACTGCCGCTTCTACCGGCGCGGCCGGTACGCCCAGCGCGGTGAAGGTAGGTCTTGTAGTCCTCCGGAAGGTCCAGCTGGATCACAAGCTTCACGTCATCAACGTGAATGCCTCTAGCTGCAACGTCGGTTGCAATCATGACTCTGGCTGCGCCATTGGTGAAACGCTCTAGGTTTCTGGTGCGCTGAGCCTGGTTTAGGTCTCCGTGCAATCTGGCCGTTGGGACGCCTGCGTCATTAAGCGACTGTGCAAGGGCCTCCGCAGTCTGCTTGGTGCGGACAAAGACAATGCTTCGGCCAGTGCCCTGCACTAGGCGGTGAAAAACCTTTGATCGGTGTCCGGGTTCGATGACTAAAACAATGTGGTCGATATCTGAAGTTTCCTGCATCTCACCGGGAACCTCATAGACATAAGGTGAGGGCATGAACTTACGAACTAGAGCTGAGACCTCTTTGTCCAAGGTTGCGGAGAACAGCAGCTTCTGGCTTTCACCGGTCTGCTCCAAGATTCTGGTCACTGGCTCAATAAAGCCAAGGTCACACATGTGGTCAGCCTCATCAACGACCACCTGGGTGCAGTCGGACAGGTCCATCAGACCCTGACGAATTAGGTCTTCGAGCCGGCCCGGGGTCGCGATTGCGATATCGACGCCGCGCTTTAGAGCCTGCTCCTGCTTGAACTGAGAGACTCCGCCATAAATGGTTGTAGTGAAGAAACCTACCGACTTTGCAAGTGGCGAAAGGGTCTTGTTTATCTGCTCCGCAAGTTCGCGAGTGGGGGCAATAACCAACGCTCTTGGCTTACCCGGGACTCTGGTCTGGTTTCCGCCTGCAGCCAGCTTGACAACCAACGGAACACCGAAGGCAATTGTCTTACCGCTTCCGGTCTTGCCCCTGCCGAGCACATGCTTACCTTCAATTGCCGCTGGAATTGTCGCTGCCTGAATGGGAAATGGTGTTACAGCTCCCAGCTTTGCTAGCTCCTGAGTAATGCGCTCTGGAAGTTCCATCTGCTGAAAGGTGTCAAAGATTTGGTGCTGCTCTGAAGACTCAAAGCGCTCCTGCTTTTCAAAAACAGGTCTTGCGCTTCTAGCCCTTGGGCTCTGACCCTGAGGCTTTGAGGCCTTGTGGCGCGGTTTATAGTCGTCGCGCTTGGAGGC
>JBDQMQ010000126.1:0-2126 GCA_040262185.1 Aquiluna sp.
CGACGAGGTTATAGGGCCCCTCTGCACTGGGATTTTCAATGAGGTGAACAATTGCTCTAGCGTGGTCCTCGACTGTGATCCATGCCCACCACTGCTTCCCGTTTCCCAGCGACTTGACAAACAGCAGGCTGATCATCAGCTTGATTAGCTTGAGGGCTATCGCGTCTTTGCTCATCGCGAGAGTGGTGCGGATCAGAACCGTGCGGATTTTGGCCTTCTTGGCCTCCTGCTCCCAGTCGTTCGATAGCTCCGCCATAAAGCCTGTTCCGAGGGGGCTCTCCTCAGTGAGCACCTTGTCGCCGCCATTTCCGTAGTAGCCCTCCGCAGAACCAGACACAAACACCTTTGGCGGAGCTTCTGAGGCGTTTATCGCCTCCACCAACAGCCTGGTCGAGACAAGTCTGGAGCTGATCAGCTTCTTTACATAGCCCGGCGTCCAAGGAATGCGAGAGGTAGTTGCGCCATTTAGGTTCACCACGGCATCAACTTGATCCATGATTCCCTCTGGAATGTTCCCCTCCTGGGGTGACCACTGCAACTCGTTTTCACTCTTGGGTGCCCTCCGGACAAGTCGAACGGGTTGGTGACCGGCGGCCTTCAGCTGCTTTATAAGTTCCGTGCCGATTAGACCGCTGGATCCTGATACGAGTACTTTCATCAACGCTCTCTTTAGGGGTGATAACACTATCTACAATGGTTACAGAGGGTTTATTCCACCCTCATTTTTAGGGAGTAATGAACGTAGATATTTGGGTCTGGGTCGCGACCATCGTGATTCTTGTATCCGTCTTGGCAGTCGATTTCATTTATCAGGTAAGGCACCCTCACGAGCCCACCTTTAGAGAATCTGCGATTCAGTCGGCCATCTACATCATTTTGGCGCTGCTGTTCACCTTCGTCATCGGGGGTGTCTGGGGACCACAATTTGCCCAAGAGTATTTCGCCGGTTACATAACCGAGAAATCCCTCTCGGTCGATAACGTCTTTGTCTTCCTGGTCATTTTCACGCAGTTTGCTGTTCCGAGAGAGCTTAGGAGCCAGGCGCTGCTGATTGGTGTGGGGCTGGCGCTGGTATTGAGGTTTGTCTTCATCCTGCTTGGTGCGGCGTTCATTGAGAACTTCAGCTGGGCTTTCTACATCTTCGGAGCCTTCTTGCTGCTTACAGCTCTGAAGATTCTCAAAGACACCTACGACGGGCTGAAAGACAACGGCCACAGCGAGTATTCCGGTGGGAAGATCATTGCCGCCATCCAGAAGATCATCCCATCCACGGATGAGTATCACGGCAACAAGTGGTTCATAAAGCTCTCTGGCAAGCGCTTTGCGACACCGCTTCTGATGGTGATGATTGCGATTGGTTTCACTGACCTGCTTTTTGCCTTAGACAGCATTCCTGCAATCTATGGCCTAACCGATGTTCCCTACATTGTCTTTGTGGCAAACGTCTTTGCCCTACTGGGCCTTAGGCAGCTTTACTTCCTCCTCGGCGGATTGATGGAACGCCTCAAGTATCTGGGCATCGGGTTGAGCATCATCCTTGCTTGGATTGGTATCAAGCTTGTTATTCACGCCCTCCACAAAAACGAATTGCCATTCCTAAACGGCGGTGAAAAGATCACCTTCATCCCAGAGATTGGCACCGAGCTTTCGCTTTTCGTGATTCTCATCACACTCTTGGTCACCACTATCTGGTCGCTCGCGGCCACGTCCAAAAACCGTGAGAAAAAGAGCTAAATCCAAATCGGGAGCAGCATCTGAATTCGCCAGACCCAGTCGGGCGTTGCAAGCCCCATCCAGATGCTGGTGAAGTAGATAGCCACTAATACTGTGGCAAGCAGCAAGTAGCCGATTCTGCGCTCACGTTTGAACTGCCAGCCCTTTATCACTCCAATCCGCCAGTAGTGGTGGAGCGAATAGGCCAGCGCAATTGCGAAAAACGGCATCAGCACGACGGTGTAGAACTGGAAGACCGTCCGGTCTAGGTAGATGACCCAGGGGAGCCAGCCGGCAAGGAATCCAAGAACCAACACCAGCGCGGTGCGGTCTCTGAAGACCCTTGGCAAGAGCCAAAGTAGGGCCAGCAGTCCTCCAAAGAAGACCACCAGGTTTGGGATAGCGGTAATTGC
>JBDQMQ010000127.1:0-2080 GCA_040262185.1 Aquiluna sp.
GGTGGTGCCGCGAATAATCTAGCCCCCCCTCCCAGCGTCCCCTACCCCCCTCACCCCCCCACACCCCCCCCACGCCACCCCAGTCGCGACTGATCAACTAGGTTGTTCATCCATGCCCCACCTGACTTAGATGGCCTTGCATAGGGATCAAATATGTAAAGCCCGCACTTTGACCCATCCTCATAGAAAACCTCATAGACCCAGTTATCTGGGTGGTAGCCAGTCAGGTCGTCTCTCGGCTCAAACCTGAGTCCGTAGAGCCTGCCAGCCGCAAAGAACACGCCATCCTCAAGCACTCGCCTGAGCTCAAAAAATGGCTTCAACAGCGAGGTGTCAACCGAATAGCGCTCTGCCCGCAGCTGCTCGGTATAGCGGTCCCAGTCCCATGCCTTGAGCTCTTCACCAGGCAGCTCTCGCTCCATAAGCTTCTGGAGCTCACCCGCCTCAGCCTCGGCATTGCGACGGGCTATCGGCGCAATCCGCCTCAGCACCTCATGAATCCGCTGAGGACTCTTGGCGGTCTGATTGCTTGTGACATACTGCGAGTAGTTCTCGTAGCCAAAAAGCTTGGCCTTCTCCCGTCTCAAATCCAGTGCTTCTCTCACCAGGTCTGAGGTGTCATTGGCATTGCCTCTTGAGCCGCGAGAGAGTGTTCGCTCCAGAATCTCTCTTCTGAGCTCTCTGTCATCCAGGGTCGCCAGCATTGGGTGCCCGGAGTAGTTCAGCAGCGGAATGGTATAGCCGTCCTGACCTCTGGTATCCGCAGCTTGCTTACAGCTATCAATCTCGGTTTGGCTCAGACCAGAGAGCCTCAAAGAGTCCGGAAGGTTGATCGCAAGGTCATTGCTGTCTGCCAAGAGGCGCTTATCAAACTCGGCCTCTAGGCCTGCAAGGCGTTCATTGATCTCCGCGACTCGCGCTCGCTCTTTGTCTCCGAGCTCACTTCCTGCGTGGCGGAAGTCCTCAAGGTACTTAGTTTGTAACCAGTCGGATTCAGCATCGAGACTGAGTTCGCCTCTTTTACGTTGAGCCTCTAGCTCTGTAAGCCGAGAGAACAGCCGCGGATCTAGTTGAATCGAGTCTTGGTGAGCGGAGAACTTGGGGAAGATTATTGCCTCGAGACGCTGTATCTCCTCATTGGTGTCGGAGGCCGTCTTGTTGTAAAAGACATACATCATCGCCGTCAGGAGCTGACCCGAACTCTCCAGAGCAACAAGGGTGTTCTCAAAGGTGATTTCAGGCTGGCTTACTATCTCTTCAATCTCAGCGAGGTGTGCCTTAGTTGCTGCTTCAAATGCGGGGAGGTAGTGCTCGTCCGTTAGCTTGCTGAAGTCGGGCAGTTCATATTCGAGTGTCGATAGCTGGAGAAGCGGATTTGTCATCCTGCAATGCTATTGCTGCTCAGCAAACTCGATTGACGAGATAGCAACCTTGTCCGCTGGCTCGAGATTTAGGTTTGCGATGCGCCCAACCGCAGCTAGGTCTCGCTCAGCCTGAGAGAGCACAGCAGGTCCCTGCAAGACCATTGTCGAAATCTCAGCTTTCATGGAGAGCTTCTGGTCAGTCTTTGATTTACGAATAGCAATTAGCGCCTCGGACGCAGCTCCCAAGAGTTCAGCCGAGCCCTCCGGCAGTTCATCTTCGCTTGGCCAGGCAGCCTGATGCACCGAACCCTGCTGCCACCATGACCAGACCTCCTCAGTTGCAAAGGGAAGGAATGGAGCCAGCAGCCTGACAATCACACCGAGTGCCTCGCGAAGGGCCAGCACTGCAGAGCCGATTTCCTGAGCGGTGTAGCCCTCTTGGCTATAGGCGCGCTCTTTGACGAGCTCGAGATAGTCGTCGGTGAATGTCCAGAAGAAGGTCTCGGTGGTCTCCAAGGCTTTGGTGTGGTCGTAGTTCTCGAAAGCCTTTGAGGCAGTGCCCACCACTTCACGAAGCCTTGCGAGCATGGCCTTATCAATTGCTTCAGTCACTTCGGTTACTCCGCTTGGCATATCGAAGCTGAGGGCAAACCTGGCAGCATTTAGAAGCTTGATTGCTAGCCTGCGGCCGATTTTCATCTGACCCTCATCAAAGG
>JBDQMQ010000128.1:0-2046 GCA_040262185.1 Aquiluna sp.
TTCATGTCCTTAGCAAAGCCGAGGCCTGGGTCAACCACGATGCGCTCTCTGGCTATCCCTGCTGCCACCGCCATCGAAACCTGCTCAGCCAGCTCCGCAACAACCTCCCTTGCAACATCGGAGTAGGTGGTGAGGGAGTCCATGATGTCGCTGTGGCCGCGCCAGTGACCCAGCACGTAGTTGCAATCACCCTCTGCAACAGCGGCAAAGATCTGCGGGTCCGCTAGTCCCCCCGAGACGTCGTTGACGATATCCGCCCCGGCCGCAATGGCCTTTGCGGCGGTATCGGCGTTCATGGTGTCAATTGACACCTTGACCTTGAGCTCGTCCTTGATAGCTCGAATCACCGGCAGCACTCGCTGCTGCTCCTGATCGAGACTGACCCGCAGGCTTCCCGGTCTTGTTGACTCGCCACCGATATCGATGATCTGAGCACCCTGCTCCGCCATCTCTCTGGCATGGGCTAGCGCCGAATCAAACTCTAGAAATTGACCGCCATCGCTGAAGGAGTCCGGGGTGACATTTAGGACTCCCATGACAAGGGGTCTTTGCCAGCTAGGCATTTCCCTTGGTGATAAGGCCCATGACCTCGGCTCTTAGCACCGGGTCTGAGAACTGGCCTCTCGAAGCCATGGTCACGGTGTTCACTTCGGGCTGCCTTGCACCCCTAGATGCAACGCACTGGTGCCTTGCCTCAATAACTACGACAACGCCGCGAGCATCGAGTCCTTGCTCAATGGCATCGGCAATCTGAGCGGTCAGGTTCTCCTGCAGCTGCAGTCTGGAGGCCAGAATCTCAACAACATTCGCGAGCCTTCCTAAACCTGCAACCATGTCCGAGGGGAGGTAGGCGATGTGGGCGATGCCGGTAAAAGGCAAGAGATGGTGCTCACAAATAGACACCATCTCAATGTCTTTCAGGATCACGGCCTCGGAGCTCTCGGCGGGAAAGGTCTCGCTCAGTGCGCTGAGGGGGTCTTTGTTAATGCCACTAAAAAATGACTCGTAGGCGTCCGCGACCTTTTGCGGGGTCTTGGCTAGCTCCGGACGCCCGGGGTCTTCTCCGATTGCCTCGAGAAGCTCAACTACGGCCTTACGAATCCGTTCCGGCTGCATCTTTGGTCTTCTTAGTTCGCCGAGTGGGGGCCTTTTTTAGCTCCTTTACTTTGCGCTCGGGAACTGCAATTGGCCCCTTGGTGGAAAGAGCACGCTTAGTCGAGGAGCGCCAGGTGGTTCGCTTTGGGAGCTTTTTTACGGCCCTAAATATTGTTGCTATCTCGTCCTGGTTCAAGGTCTCTTTCTCGAGGAGCTCTTTTGCAAGCTTGTCCAAAACCGCACGGTTAGTGGTGAGAGCCTTGTGAGCCTCGTCCATTGCGCTCTCCAGGATTACCTTCACCTCGGCATCAACCTGCTGAGCCATCTCGTCAGAGAAATCCCGATGGGTGGCAAGCTCTCTACCCAAAAACGGTTCCGCGTTGCCGCTTCCGAGGGAGATTGCTCCGATCTTGGAGCTCATCCCGTACTTGGTAACCATGGTTCTTGCAATGTTGGTTGCCTTCTCGAAGTCATTTGAGGCCCCGGTGGTGGGGTCCTTGAAGACAATTTCCTCGGCAATGCGGCCACCCATCGCATATGCGATCTGGTCCAGCAGCTGGTTGCGGCTAATTGAGTAGCGGTCCTCCATGGGCATCACCATGGTGTAGCCCAGGGCCCTGCCTCTGGGAAGAATCGTGATCTTGGTCACCGGGTCGGCGTAGTTGGCAGCTCCTGCCACCAAGGCGTGACCCGCCTCGTGATAGGCAGTGACAAGTCGCTCGTGATCTTTCATGATCGCGCTCTTACGCTGGGGGCCGCCGATGACCCTGTCGATGGCCTCGTCCAGCACCTCGTCATCAATCTCTTTGCGATTTAGCCGCGCCGCAAGCAGCGCCGCTTCGTTCAAAACGTTCGCAAGGTCAGCACCTGTGAAACCGGGGGTTCTCCTGGCAACCAGAGCTAGGTCTACCTTCTTGCCAAGTGGCTTGTTCTTCGAGTGAACCTTCAGAA
>JBDQMQ010000129.1:0-2027 GCA_040262185.1 Aquiluna sp.
CCGGCAGGACAATAAGGCTCATCGGGCTGCCACTTCTCGCCATTCAGCTTCAGATAGACCCTGCTGAGACCTCGTTTATCTTCGGGATCACCGGGTTTATCGACTTCTCGCTGTTCTACCTCTCTGGCATCATCATGGCCCGCTATGGCAGGTTTTGGTCTTCGGTGCCCACGCTCTTAGCGCTTGGCACCACTTACCTTTTCTCCTTCATGGTCACCGACGTTGCCACGTTTTGGATCATGGCCTCGGTGACCGCACTGGCAAATGCGGTTTCCGCCGGAATCAACATGATCCTTGGCGCCGATCTGTCACCGCCAGGCGCAAGGAGCGAATTCCTGGCATCTTTCAGGATGCTCACCTCGGGTGGAGTGGCAGTTGCACCCGCAATGATTTCGGTGTTGACGGCAAGCATCGGCTTAGCCGGAGCGCTTGCGGCGACAGGCCTATTGAACTTTGTCGGGGCATTCCTGTTTTGGCGCTACCTACCCATCTACGCCCCCGACAAAAAAGAGAAATAACTAGGGCACTAAATAGCTTTTTGCTCGTGAGCTCTTGCAAATCAAGTAGCTATCAAGCCCAAAGAGCACCTCTCGATACCGCGCGCACAAACGCAACTCACTGACCTCGTCCACCGCAGCTATTTCTGCCACCACTATCTGAAGACTTTGCGCAGATCTTGCTCGGCTTAGGAAGTACTGCAGCTCCCGGCTCAAAGCACTCACCTCGGGAATGCCGGCAACAACTGCTCGATCATGTGAGTAGAGGACGGCGAAGTCAGCCACGCCCTGGATGCGGTGGCCGGCAATAATTCCCGCTCCAACTGCGACAGCTCCGAACGCTGCTAAAAGTATCAACGAGAGGTAACCAGCAACGAGCGGCGCTACTGAACCGCGATCGCTCACCCTGGCTCCAAACCTGCAACCTGAACTGCCAAAGCATTACCGACCGCAATCTCAAGAGCAGCAAGTCCGCCTGCTTCGCAAGGTTGGCAGCTGAACCTGTGCTCGGCACTTTTTTGCCAAGAAGTTGAGAGCTTCTGAACTTTGGTCGCCACCACTTCGGTAAGTTGAGAGGGATCGTCGGCCTCCAATACGGCAGCTCTGAGGCCGTGCCGGGCAATAGATTCCGCGGCCATGGAGTCCGAGAGCTCGCCAAACAGGATCACCACAGGCGCTATAGGAAGCAGCAGCACTGCTAGCAAGGCGACCGTCTCGATTGGCGATGAGCCTGAATCTGCCTTCCTCATTCGAGAGACTCCCTCGCCCCCAAAACCACTACCTCCTCCGAGAATCCGGCTAAAAATCCGAAGCCGGGCAATGCCGCGGAAGCCCTCAGCGCCACAAAGCTTTCGCCTGAACTTCCCTCCACATTGAATTGTGCGAGGTGCGGAAGATTGGTATCCAAGAGCCTCAAGAGATACGGCTGTTGGTTCGGAGCCTCGCTCAGGCCCGCCCGAGAAGCTGCATCGATGACCGCATTTCTAAGTTGCAGAGTGTTGTGGGCGCTGAGAATCAAGGCCAGGACGCTCAGAGTTATCAAAGTTGCGAGCGTGATGTTGACAACGGCTGCAACAACCGCGCTGCCTCTGTCGTTCAAAACGACACCACTCGGTCCATGGCCTCGTCGAACACCCCCTGCAGGGCCGGGGCTGCAAAGGCCCAAATGACCACCACTAAACCTGCGGTCATGAGCGTTATCAACACCCATCCAGGGACATCGCCCCTATCGCTTTCTAGTCTTGCTTTCACGTTCTCTCCTCCTAGATTCCTGAGCCCAAAAGGCTCAACGATGGATAAATGGCAAACAAAACTGTCACCGGCAATATCAAAAACACGGTGGGGATCAGCATCTTGGTCTCACTGGAACCGGCCCTTGCGAGAATGGTCGCGGAGAACTCCGATCTCGCAGTTTCAACCAGATTGTCTAGCGCATCGGCGAGTGGGGTTCCCCGATCGATAGCGAGCTTTAGCTTCTGCACCAGTTCTATCAGCAACCGATCGGGCTGCTCCGAGGCCCAGGTCTCGAGA
>JBDQMQ010000130.1:0-2002 GCA_040262185.1 Aquiluna sp.
CTTAGTCCTCTTTCTTTCCGCAGCGCGGCGCCAAAGTCCTTGTGACTGAAGCTCTCTTTATCCGCGGCCGATATACGGCAGAAGCAAAAGCTTAGAGATAAACGCGCGAAAATGCTAGGCGGTAGTGCCTTCGCTGGATGAGTCAAGGGGCTCAGGCTCTACATATTTGTTGCCGTCATAGAAGCTCTTCGAGGGCCTCAGCGCCATGATGATGTAAATGACCATGATTGCCAGGAACAGCGCAAAGATGGGCAAAATCAAAAAGATTAGGCTCATTAGCTCCTCGGAGGTGAGCATCGCGCCAGGGACTGCGTTGTTCAAGACAGTAACCGCACCGATTCCGGCGAAGATTCCGTAGCCAATTGGCACAGCCTGCAAAAATATCCACTTTGCCGAGAATCCTGCGTCGTGAAGACGCCTAGCAAGAATCGAAAGATTTGGCACCAGGAGCGCAAAGGAGAGGAAGTTACTGAGCGGTGTTGGCTGTGCGGCGACGTTTTGAATCTCCTGCATCCAGTCAGCAGTTTGCTCAGGTGCTGGCCAGATGATTGATTCGATGGTTCCGATAACTAGCCCCAGCAGAACCGTGAAGAGAATCCAGTACCAAAACTCGCGCCTTGATGCCTTGCCCTTGAAATTGAAGTAGTTTCTAAATCCGCTTTGGATGGCTCCGATAAAACTCATTGTCCGAGCCTAACCCTCAAGAATTTTCTTCGCGCCAGCAACATCCCTGGCGATCTGGTCCGTGAGCTCATCGACCGACTCAAACTTTGCCCACGGCCTCACCTGATCCACATACTCGCAAATCACAGTCTTGCCATAGAGGTCTAGGTCGTCTCGGCCAATGACGTGGGACTCTAGAAGCCTCGGGACAGCCTCGATTGAGTCGTTGGTGCCGACCGAGTGGGCTGCCTCGTAGCGAACGCCATCGGCGTAGAGATAGCCCGCATAAACACCATCGGCCGGCAGTAGACCCTCGCTGTCTCGGGATAGGTTCGCGGTGGGATAGCCAAGCTTGCGGCCAAGCTTTCGGCCATGCTCAACAACGCCCTCAGTCTGGTGATTGCGGCCCAGCAGCACACTTGCCGCAAAAACTTTGCCCTCGGCTATCAGCTGCCTGGTCTTAGTCGAGGAGATCTTCTGGTCATCGAGCATCACGTGGCTAACCTGCTGGGCCTTGAATCCATAGCGAGCCCCTAGCTCGCTAAGGGTCTCAACCGAGCCTGAGCCTTTGTGGCCAAAGCGGAAGCCCTCCCCAACCAGCACCAGCTTTGCCCGCAGAGGCACGATGTGCGTTACGACAAACTCCTCTGGAGTCAGGTGCGCAAACTCTTCATCGAATATCAAGGTGCGCATCGCCGCAACACCAAGCTCGGCAACTAGTCTCGCCTTTTGGCGTGGACCAATGATGGGGAGCGGGACATTGTCTGGGTTCAGCACGTGATTTGGGTGCCGATCAAAGGTCACCACGACAGGGGCCAGCGCATGCTCCTCGGCCTGGGTTACCAGCTCGTGTATCAGCTGCTGATGACCTAAGTGAACACCGTCAAATTTTCCAATCGCAAGAGCGGTATCGGAAAAACCCTCAGGCAACTCTGTTATCTCAAGCACTTTGCCTCCGCAGCCAGATTAGGCCAAGCACCGGCAACAAAAGCGGAATGAACGCGTAGCCCGCGCCAAAACCTGACCATACCGAGGGGTGGTCAAACAGCTCAGGCAAAAATATGCTCAGTCCCCCCACGCTAATTACCCCAATTAGCTCGAACCAAACCGCGAACATAGCTCGTCGCCTCCAAACGGCCCCGGGCCTGGCAAGGGCGAAGGTGGCAAAAACATAGACCAGTGCGCTAAGTGCCGAGAGTGAGTAGGCAAGCGGAGCCTCATCGAACTTGGTGGCAATCTGAAATAGGGCCCTAGCGGAGGCCGAAAGGGCGAAGATGCCATAGATAGCAATCAGCAGTCTTCCGACTCCAAGGGAACGATTCACGCGATAACTCTATTC
>JBDQMQ010000131.1:0-1989 GCA_040262185.1 Aquiluna sp.
GTTCCTAACCACTGAGGCTGTTGTGGCTGAGAAGCCAGAGCCAGCAGCTCCAATGCCTGCAGACCCAAGCGCGGGTATGGACTTCTAAAAAGTTCCCAAAGAGATTCGGGGTGGCAATTGCCACCCCGTTTCTCATTTAAGCGAGCTACCGATCAAGCTCAACTATGAAGGTTGCGCCGCCGCCTAGGGTGTCCTCGACCCAGATTTTGCCCTCGTGAGCCTGGACTATGGACTTGGCAATCGCGAGCCCGAGACCGGAGCCTCCGGTCTCACGGTTGCGTGAGTTGTCAGCGCGGTAGAAGCGGTCAAAGACCTTCTCCTTCATTGAGTCGTCAATACCTTCGCCGCGATCTACTACCTTGAGGGTTACCTTCTCGTCCTCGACATTTATCTCAAGAGTGACCTCACTGGACTCTGGAGCAAAGCGCGATGCGTTTGCCAAGAGGTTTGTCAGTACCTGCTTGATGCGGTCATCGTCCAGGGAGAGAACGACGCTCTCCTCCTTGGTCGCCAGACGGAAGCTGACCTTCTGGTTTGTGACAGCGACATCCTTGATGCTTTGTCTAGCGATCTCGATTAGGTCGCAGTTTTGACGCTTTAGGTTTTCGAGCTCGTCCATGCGGGTGAGGGTGAGTAGCGACTCAACAAGGCCAGACATTCTTACCGCCTCGCTCTCGATGCGGCTCATCGCCTCCGTTAGATCTTTTTTGTTCTTGATTGCGCCCATGCGATAAAGCTCTGCATAGCCACGGACAGTGACCAGGGGAGTGCGTAGCTCGTGACTGGCATCGGATACAAACCGACGCATCTGCTCGAGCGTTTTATCTTTGCCTTTGACAGCACCCTCGATGGAGTCAAGCATCGAGTTCAGCGCTCTATTGAGCCTTCCAATCTCGGTTTTGCCATGGCGTTGGACGAGTCTTGACGAGAACTTACCGCTCTGCACCGCCTCGGCTGTGCGCTCAACTTCCTTTAGCGGCCGAAGGGCTCCGGTGATGGTGAGCCAGATACTCAGGCCCGAGAGAACGAGCAGGAAGATTCCGAATCTGCCTCCAATTACTCCATACTCCGCAATGATCTGACGATTTGTGTTGGTCGGGAGAGCAACAACCACCGAGCCATTTGCCCTCAGCAGTGGCTGGGCAATCATGCGCCAGTCTCTGTCTGGGCCATTGGGGTCTTCTACCTCTGCGTCAAATGGAACACCACCGGTTTCCATAACCGCCTCGATATCCAGGCTCGATAGGTTCGGAACAGTCCTGTTGCCACCGGTTGATGAGACCAGCCCAAGGAACTGATTGCCGTCGGCATCCAAGATGGCGATGTAGTAGTCGCTGGGAAGAGCGGGGAGGGTTAGGTCTCCAGTTGCAACTCTTATCTCAATGCGAAGCGGATTCTCTTCACGAAGCTGGTTTGCTGTCGCAACCAGGAGGTTGTCAGTGTTTTGCTGGAGATAGGTGCTCAGCAGCGCTACGGTTCCCGCACTCGAGACGCTTAGCAGTAGGCCAATAAGCCCAACACTGAGTGTGGTGAGCTTTGCCCTGAGGGAGACTCGCTCCCAGGCTGCTAAGACCCTGTTCTTCAAGGGCTATGCCTTGGGGCTCTTGATCATGTAGCCGACGCCGCGCTTGGTGATAATCAGTGGCTCGGTTGAAATTGGGTCCAGCTTCTTCCGGAGATAGGAGACGTAACTTTCGACGATGCCCATCTCTCCATTGAAGTCATACTCCCAAACATGGTCAAGGATCTGGGCCTTGGTTAGCACTCGGTTTGGATTGCTTGCAAGGTAGCGAAGCAGCTGATATTCGGTGGGGGAGAGCTCGACTGCTGTGCCATTTACTGTGACCTCGTGAGCGTCCTCATTGATCTCTAGCTCGCCGACCTTTATGTGTGATGGGCTTGAGCCGTCCTTGCCGGTCCTGCGCATAATTGCGCTAATGCGAGCCATGATCTCGTCCAAGCTGAATGGCTTGGTGACGTAGTCATCAC
>JBDQMQ010000132.1:0-1970 GCA_040262185.1 Aquiluna sp.
TTCCAACACATATTCCTAGAACGGGTCTGGAGGCTGCGAGCCGCTTGTCAACAATGGAGGCAGCAGAAACTCCTGAGAGCTTTTTCATTACTGCCGCATAAGCCCCAACACCGGGGATAACCATGCCATCAGACTCAATTAGGTCTTGTGGGTTGGAGGTAAGGGAGACCTCGGCACCTGCCTCGACCAGGGCGCGAACCGCAGAGTGGATGTTGCCGGAACCGTAATCTAAGACCGTGACCTTTTTGGTCACAGGCTTCCCTTCGTCGAGGGAACTCCTTGCACCCGAGGATCAGGCTCAACTGCAACCCTTAGCGCCCTGGCAAAAGCCTTGAACTGAGCCTCTGCGATGTGGTGGGCATCGCGGCCACCAAGCAGCGAAACGTGAACCGTGATGCCGGCGTTGTGGGCGATGGCCTCAAAGACGTGACGAACCATGGAGCCAGTGAAGTGACCACCAATCAGGTGATATTCAAAGCCCGCCGGTTCTCCATCGTGCACCAAATACGGCCTTCCAGAAATATCTACCACTGCGCGGGCTAGGGCCTCGTCGAGCGGGACGACAGCATCCCCATATCTTGAAATGCCAGCCTTGTCACCTAGCGCCTCTTTGAGGGCCTGACCCAAGACAATCGCGACATCTTCAACGGTGTGGTGGATGTCGATATCAGTGTCGCCCTTTGCCGTGACCTTCAGGTCAATAAGGGAGTGCTTCGAAAAGGCAGTGAGAAGGTGGTTGAAAAAAGGAACTGTGGTCTCGATTTCGGAAACGCCTGAACCGTCCAGGTTCAGCTCAAGCTCAACCGCAGACTCTGAGGTCTTGCGGCTGACTTTGGCAATGCGAGTCATCTTTAGCACCTTCAACTTGGGATTGAAGCCCAAGTCTAGTCAAGCAAAAGCGCAATCTCAGCAAGAAGTTTTGTGGTTTCGGCCTCGGTGCCAGCGGTGATGCGAAGGGTTCCGGGGATTGAGACGTTTCGGACCAAAACCCCTTTTGCCAACAAATCTTCGAATACAGCTTGGGGGTCAGAGAAGCCGGCGACCAAAACAAAGTTTGCGTCAGAGTCGTAAGGTTTGAGCCCCCACTGCCTGCAGGCACCGATGATTCGGTCCCGCTGGACCTTGATCTTCTCAACGTTTGCGAGCATCAGGTCGCTGTGCTCGAGGGCAGCAAGAGCCGCGGCTTGCGTCAGAGCCGACAGGTGATAGGGCAGCCTGACGATCCTCATCGCGTCAACAACCGCGTCTGAAGCGGCCATGTAGCCAACCCTCGCTCCAGCGAATGCGAAGGCTTTGCTCATCGTCCTGGACACCACGAGGCGCTCCATGTCGGCAAGCAGCTCGAGTGAACTCGGTCCTTGCGAGAACTCGGCATAGGCCTCGTCTACAAGGAGCATTCCCCCAAAGGCCTCATATGCAGCCCGCACGGTTTCAAGTGTCACCGCAGTCCCAGTTGGGTTATTTGGCGCACAGATCAAAACAATGTCTGGTTGGTGCTTCGAAATAGCCTCAGAAACGAACTCTGGACTTAGTGCATATCCCTCGGGCCGTTCAACCTCTAAGTATTCGGTCAGGGTTATCCGCGCAATGTTTGGATACATCGAGTAGGTGGGGCCAAAACTCAAGGCTTTTCTGCCAGGCCCTCCAAAAGCTGTGAAGAACTGCTGAAGCACCTCGTTAGAGCCATTAGCCGCCCAAACCCTACTAGCGGAGAGCCCGTGGCCCAAAAACTTGGCAAGTGAGTCTCTAAGTTCCAAGAATTCGCGATCCGGGTAGCGGTTTAGACCAACTACAGCCGCGGCCAATCTCTCGACGATTGTGAGGGCAACTTCTTCGGGTATGCCGTGGGTGTTTTCGTTTACGTTCAGAGATACTGGCACAGCTAGTTGCGGCGCACCGTAAGGCTCTTGACCACGCAGGTCATCACGAATTGGAAGGTTTTCGAGACTGCTCACCCATAAATGCTAGCC
>JBDQMQ010000133.1:0-1947 GCA_040262185.1 Aquiluna sp.
GATTCAAGAGGCTGAGGGTGGCGTCATTACTTTCATTGATGAGCTTCACACTCTTGTTGGCGCGGGCGCAGCCGATGGCTCAATGGACGCCTCAAACATGCTCAAGCCAATGCTTGCTCGCGGTGAGCTAAGACTCATTGGGGCAACAACACTTGATGAGTACCGCGAACGAATTGAGAAGGACAGCGCTCTGGAGCGCAGGTTCCAGCAGGTCTATGTGGGTGAGCCCTCAGTTGAGGACACCGTTGCTATCTTGCGCGGGCTTAAAGAGCGCTATGAGGCACATCACAAAGTCACCATTGCCGATAGCGCTCTGGTGGCAGCCGCCGCACTCTCCAGCCGCTACATCACAGGCCGCCAACTGCCAGATAAGGCCATCGACCTAGTCGATGAGGCCGCATCGAGGCTGCGCATGGAGATTGACTCGGCTCCCGTGGAGATCGATGAGCTTAGGCGTCAGGTGGACAGGCTCAAGCTCGAACAGCTTGCACTCAAGAAAGAAAAAGACGAGGCCTCTAAGCAGCGACTTGAAAAACTTCAGGAAGACCTGGCTGAAAAGCAAGAGCGACTCGATGGTCTAAATCAACGCTGGGAGTCAGAGCGCAGCGAGCTGAACAAGATCGGTGAGCTCAAGACCAAGCTGGATGCTGCCAGGGTTGCTGCTGAGAAGGCTCAGCGTGAGGCAAATCTGGAGCAGGCATCCAAGCTGCTCTATGGCGAAATTCCACAACTTGAGAAGCAGCTCCAAGACGCAGAGAGCCAAGACTCTCAGCCTCGTGAACGCATGGTCGGTGAGCAGGTCTCCGAGGACGAGATTGCGGCAGTGGTGTCGGCCTGGACTGGCATCCCGACCGGGAGATTGCTCGCTGGCGAATCTCAGAAGCTGCTGCAGCTCGAGGCAGAGCTCGGTAAGCGACTCATTGGTCAGAAGAAAGCGGTCAAGGCTGTTAGCGATGCCGTCCGCCGATCAAAAGCTGGCATCTCAGATCCGGATCGTCCAACAGGTTCATTTATGTTCCTTGGTCCAACGGGTGTTGGAAAGACCGAGCTTGCCAAGTCTCTAGCTGAGTTTTTGTTTGATGACGAGAAGTCCATGGTTCGCATCGACATGAGCGAATACGGCGAGAAACACAGCGTTAGCAGACTGATTGGAGCCCCTCCGGGATACGTCGGTTATGACGAGGGTGGTCAGCTGACCGAGGCTATTAGGCGCAGGCCGTATTCGGTGGTGCTGCTGGATGAGATTGAAAAGGCCCACCCCGAAGTCTTCGACGTGCTGCTTCAGGTTCTTGATGACGGCAGGCTCACTGACGGGCAGGGTCGAACCGTTGACTTTAGAAACGTGATTCTGATCATGACCTCGAACCTCGGTTCGCAGTTCCTAATCGCAGAGGACCTAAACGACTCACAGCGACGTGAAGCTGTGATGGAGATGGTCCGCACCTCATTCAAGCCAGAGTTTCTTAACCGACTGGACGATGTTGTGATCTTCGATGCCCTGAGCAAGGAAGAGCTTGGCTCGATTGTCGACCTGCAGGTTGAGAGGTTGATGGTGAGGCTTGAGGCCAAGAGGCTAACTCTCGGAGTCACGCCGGCAGCAAGGTTGTGGCTGGCGGAGCATGGCTATGACCCCGTCTATGGGGCAAGGCCACTTCGGAGGCTGATGCAAAGAGAGATCGACGACAAACTCGCGAATCTTCTGCTGGCTGGCGAAGTTGAGGATGGCAGTTTCGTCCGGGTTGATGTCTCTGCGGACGGCCAGGCATTGCTGGTCGAAAGCGTGAGAGAAGATGCAAGCGTCTAAGGTTTCGCAAGAGCTTAGAAAGCTCGGCAATCCACAGATGGTGCTCACCCAGCAGTGGTTTTTCAAGACCGGTCCTGGAGAGTATGGCGAGGGGGATGAGTTTCTTGGGCTCAGAGTCCCCCAGACGCGCTCGGTTGCAAAGC
>JBDQMQ010000134.1:0-1910 GCA_040262185.1 Aquiluna sp.
GGTTAGATGGATGTGCTCCTGGGATACCACCTTGGAGGACGTTGAGGGTCTGCTGACATCACTTAGAACTGCGGTGAGCTAGGCAAGAGAACTCAACTGTGAGAGTTGAGATTCGTCCGTTGAGTCTTTCGGCGGAGAATGGGGGATTCGAACTAACCCAATCCGGTTCCTGAATTGGACACTTCAGTTATCGAGTCTTATCTTGGAGAGGGAGGTTATCGATGAAGATTGCTGTTGCCGGTGGGGCTGGACTAGTGGGTAAGTTCGCGGTCACGGCTGCCGAAAAGCGAGGACACGAAGTTGTCTCGATTTCCCGAAGAAATGGCATTGATTTGATTTCTGGCGAGGGTTTGATAGAGGCTCTCAATGGCGTGGATGTAGTCATCGACGTAACCAACAAAACTACGCTGAGTGCCAAAGCTGCGCGAAAGTTCTTTTCAACTGTCACAGACAACCTCTTAAGCGCAGAGGCGCAGACCGGGGTGAAACATCACGTGGCTTTATCAATCGTTGGTATCGATGAGATTGACGACGGCTACTACGCGGGGAAACTCGAACAAGAGCGAACCATCCAAAAGGGAACAATCCCATACACCATTGCTAGATCCTCCCAATTTCATGAGTTCGTGACCCAGCAACTGCAAAGTATGCCTGGACCAATTGCGCTTCTTCCAAAATGCCTTATGCGACCAGTGGCCGCAAGGGAAGTGGGGCAACACCTAGTGGATATCGCAGAAGGAAAACCACTTAAGCGCGCAACGGATTTGGTTGGTCCAAGAAATGAAGTTTTAGCTGATCTGGCTCGAAGGCAGATCGCTTTCGACGGCTTGAAGAAGTTGGTTCTCGAGTTTCCGCTTCCGGGGGTTTTTGGAAGAGGCATGGCTTCAGGCGATTTGCGCGGAAAGGGCGAAACGATTGTGGGAAAAACCACTTTTGATGACTGGCTAGAAAGTCCTGATCATCAAAATCCCCCACAATAACTTCAAGTCAGACCTTGCTTGGCTCTGTCAATTGCACACGACATTGCACATTAAGCAAAAACTCCCTCGATAAATGCCCCAACTGAGGCTCTAAATCAAGGGAGTTGCTGGCGGAGAATAGGTGAAACGACTCAATGCCTTCTTGCTCTCATAAATACGGGAGTGAGCAAGTTCGAAATGACTTTCTACGCCATCTCTCTACGCCATCTTCTCACCAGGATCTGTATAGAACACTCCAGTTATAGATGGGAACTATTGTCTTCTTGAACCATTGTTAGTTGACTTACTTTTGCAGCTCTCAAATCCAAAAAGGAGAAAAATGGAAGCAATAATCTGGTTCTTATGGCCACTATTTGGAGTCTGGGGATTGGTGCTAGCAAAAAAGCGTGGTTTCCCTCCAATTCTGGGTGGAATAGCGGGCATTTTCCTTTTGATTGTTGGAATCATAATCCTCTACCTAATCAAAAAAGACTCACCGTCTGAAAATGTCATCGAAGGTAACGGAAAATCCGTCGCGAGTAATAATTTCAGAAAAGCCTCCTGGCTGACCTTGGCTTCAGGCTTCCTATTGGCTTTGGCCCCGATATTACTTGCAGTCTTGCACGCAGCCGTTACTGATGGGTTTGGCGACTTTTGGTATGAATATGCAGCCGTCTCCTTTCTAATGATGGTTTCGTTACCAGTGGGATTTATCGGAGGAGTGATTGGAATAGTCATGCTGGCAAATCCAAGAAAGAGCTAAGAAGTAAAAGCTGGTGGCGGTGCTCTTCAGGTAGGTTGCACATACCGTTGCCCATAAAGCATAAACGCCCTCGATAAACGCCCCTACTGAGGCTCTAAATCAAGGGAGTTGCTGGCGGAGAATGGGGGATTCGAACCCCCGAGGGCTTGCACCCAACACGCTTTCCAAGCGTGCGCCATAGGCCACTA
>JBDQMQ010000135.1:0-1892 GCA_040262185.1 Aquiluna sp.
TTCTCAAGCCGCTTCGCAAGATCGGAAAGAAGCGGATCAGGATCTCCATCCAGCACGTCTGAGAGGAAGCTTGGTGCTATCAAGTCCTTCAGCCACTTCTGGTTCTCTGGAAGCGAGCCACCAGCGAAGTCCTCGAAGTTGTAGCAGGAGACCACGCTTAGGCGCTTTCTTGCGGAGACAATTTGATTCACCATCCAGCGGCCTGCGTTTGGAGAGTTGAAGTCTCCCAAAGTTCCGGAGATTCGACCCTCGGGCGTCCTGCCAAAGCCAACCGAGAAAATAACGCGGTCTGCGAGCCGGTGGGTTAGCTCGCTCATCGTTACAGACTCGAAGCGTTCCCGGCCGTGGGCATCAAAAAACTCTGCAATTGCGGGTTGCTCCCTGGCCGCCTCAGAGACCTTCTGGTCAATTCGATCGGCGTGAGACTTCGAGGCGGTGACAACCATTAGGGATTCGTCTGGGTGCCATCGAGCGTGAGAGATCACCAGCTCGACTACTTTTTCGACCTCCGAGTCCATGGACTCGGTAGCACCTTCAATGGTGGACTCGGCGTTAGCTCCCTCGGTGACCTCGAAGTGCTCGAAATTGTGCTCTCCAAAGAGCTGCCCAACTGTTGGCTCCAAAACAATCTCGTCATCATAGAAGTTTTGGTTTAGGTAGCGACCCAAGACCTGGCCATTCATTCTGTAGCTTCGACTAATTAGCTCGTGTCCAAATCTCGACTCCACCAGTTCGTAGACCGACGGCCTATCGGACTCGTGACTGTCTTGGTTGGCCCTGGCCACAGTGTCAAAGTTCTCTGGGGCTGCAATTGCGGGGTCTCCAAAGGCAATTACCTGATCGGCTTTGGTGAGCGCAAAGATTGTCTCGGCCGCTCCAGCCGATGCAGCGTCGAGCACCAGCACGGTGTCAAAGCTGTCGCTTGCCGCTAGCTCCCAGATTCGATATGGAGAAACCATGACTGCCGGCACCAGCTGTTGCCAAAGCGTGCCCCCAACCATTAGCCCCTCTTTTAGGGTGATACTTCGTTTCCTAAGTTGGTCGCGAAGTTTGTCGGCGGAAGCCGGCTGCTTTTGAATACCGGCCTTCCAGCGCTCAGAGAGAGCGGCTCGGACGGTGTTTCCACCCTCGGCAATGACCTTCTGACCTGAGGTCTCAAATGCCTCCTCTAGCTCCGCTAGGTGCATTGCGTCGTACTCAAGAATCTCGGGGTTCCGCTGCACGATCGCCTCAAGCGCAGATTGCCACCATGCCAACTCAAACTCCAGCTGCACCTGGTGACTCCCAGGATTCAAGCGAGACAGCTCTTTGGCTAGCTGTCCGAGACCTGCTTCGCTGAGTTCCCTAACGATTGGTTTGCGATCTAGGTACTGGTCTAGATACTCGGTCTGGGTTGCGAGCTCTTCGAACTTAGAACCAAGCTCGTCGAAACTAAGTCTTGTGAGTAGCGGCCGATCCGGATCAGGATCAAGATGCTTGTCTAGAAGCGCGATTACCTCGCTGATGGTTTCAAACTTTGCCTGGGTCTCCGCCAAGCCCAACGGGACGGTCGGTGGTGCCTGAGTCTTATTGTGTTTCTCCCAAAGCTCGCGCTGCTCTTGGGCGTCCTTGAGTGCCTGGTGGAGATTGCTGACCGAGGTCCCGGGCCTAAGGAACTCTTTGGCTAACTTCTTGAATCTTCTTCGCTGAGCGCCAGAGAGCTCGGTGCGCTCCGAGCGACCCGCGGTCGCTCTAATCAGATCGTGCAGTGGGCGATCGAAGATGCTGGGGAGGAACTTATCCAAGGTGTAGCGGACACCCAGGAGCAGCCTCAGCTGCTCGGCCCACTGCTCAACACTTTCGCAGGGCGTTAGCTCCAGATCTGTTAGATAGCGGTTGATCTGATAGCTAAG
>JBDQMQ010000136.1:0-1875 GCA_040262185.1 Aquiluna sp.
ATGCCGAGATTGAATCTGAGATTCGAGAGAAGATCGATCAGGGCGAGAAGCAGGCGCTAGACATATTCCGTAGGGTCCAAAAAGAGGCAGAAGACATGCGCAGTGAGGCTGAGCGTGAGCTTCGTGCCGCCACTGCCGAGGCCAGTTCGCTAATCGAAAATGCAGAACAAACTCTAGAAAATGCCAGAACTGAGGCTGACAGATTGGCAGCAGAGTCAGAGTCCATGGCGCTAAACATCATTGCCGATGCAAGGTCTCGAGCCGAGAAGCTGTCAATGCGTTCCCTCGAGATAACTCAGGCGGCAATTCAAGAGGCAGAAGCTCGACTCAGCATACTTCCGTCTCAGCAGAACGCCATCGAAGAATTCATTGCAGAGACCAAGTCCCTTCTCACCCCAGAGCAGGAAATGGCTATTAGCCGTCGCAAGACAATCGAAGAAAGCCGAAAGCCGATAGAACCAGAGGTCGTCGCTGAAGAGGCTGAAGAGGTCGTTGTCGAGGCTGAGACCGACGAGAAAAACTAAACCAAACTCGAAATCGAGTTCATAGCTCCACCCATCACCGCAGGTATTCCCCCTCCAGGGTGAACAGATGCACCAACCCGATAGAGCCAAGGTCGTCTGAGGCTTCGGTAGCTCGGGTTGTGAAATGGCCCGGACTGCCAAAGTGGATTCTTTGCTCCGTAGAGAGCGCCGCCTAGTGCTCCAAAACTCTCGAAGTAGTTTGCGTTGAGGATTTTGTAGTCCTCAAATAACTTCGTCAATTGGATTATCTAAGCCGATCAAATTTGAGACCCGGTCGAGCTCATCTCTCACCCAGGGTGTCTCGAGGTCATAGTCAGCGCTGTCGGCAGGTGCAGTTAGCAGTACGGCTACTGTTGCCTTCTCGTTCGAATAGATGTGTCCAGGCTCGTAGTAGTTGACAAAGCTCATGGTCTGGTTGGGAGCAGAGTTTGACTTCAGTGCCTGATACAGATCTGCTGGATCGTCGGGCATCACAACCGAGTGAGTGACGGTGCCAGCCGGAAGGGGGTTTTTCAAGGTGGCGTAGATGGCAACTCCAGAGCAGGAGCGGTTTGGTGCGATCTTGGCCCTCTTGCCTGAGATAAGGGCATTGGTCAGTGAGGCGTCAAGCGATGACACCACAACATCCGCTGCGTAGCTGCGCTCTCGGGTTTTGACCGCATTTTTGGAAATGGACATCACTCGCTGGCCGAGCAGGATATCTGCTCCTGAGTCCTCCGCCAGCTTTGCAAGTAGCTGAGGGACCTCGTTCATTCCGCCCCTTGGAACAGAGATGCCCTGCTCGCTCATAATTGCGGTCATTGAGGCGTAGATCGGCAAGGTCTGGTCTGGGGAAACCCCTGCATTGAGAGTGTGAATTGCAATCAGGTCCTTCAGGCCCTGAGGCATCCAGCTCAGCGAATTGAGGTAGTTATTGGTTGAGAGTCTGGTTCCGTAGACCTTTAGAAGCTTGCCAAGAGCTGGAAGGGCTTTTAGGTCCATCGGGGCAGAGGTCAACAAAGTGGTGATGGGACCCTCGAGGCCTTTGTGCTCAGCGACAAACTTTTGCCAGGGCTTGTGCCACTGATGGCTCTCGGGCACAGGAATGTCAATCTGATCTCCTCGGAAGAAGTACCTTCCAACTTCTGCAAGGCGAATGAACTCTAAATCTTTAGGCAGCTTGCCACCGAGCTCTTGATACTTTGCCAGGAAGGTTTCCCAGACACCCGGGAAGGTAAATAGCGAGGGGCCCGTGTCAATCACCTGCCCGGCGACCTCGATCCTTCGGCTCTTGCCACCAATCCAGTCCCCCTGCTCCAGAACCGTGACCTTATGACCCTTTTGGGCAATAAGCATCCTCACCGCTGTGCCC
>JBDQMQ010000137.1:0-1783 GCA_040262185.1 Aquiluna sp.
GTTCTGGAGTCTTTACTCCAAGCGGAAGTCGTTTCACCGATGCCAGCAACACAGCGGAACTTGTGCTTGGATGCAGGCTATGTTGGCAAAGAAGAAGTCGTCCAGTGCCATGGTTTCATCCCCCACATCCGCCCACGAGGAGAGGAAAAGCAGGAGAGGGCAACCAATCCCAACTTCAAGGCACGAAGATGGATCGTAGAGTTGACGCACTCCTGGTTCAATCGTTTTCGAAAGTTGATTCCCAGATATGAAAAAACCGATCGCTCCTACCAGGCCTTGACTTGCTTAGCAGCAGCGATGATCACTTTGAACAAGATCATGTCTATTTAATGGATTCTAAGTTAAGGTACTTTTGACCCTTTTAAAGGAGAGTACCGATGTCCGAAATTCCACCTCGCCGTCAGTTCAGTGCAGAATTCAAGCGTGATGCTGTTGATTTGACCCAACAGCCTGGTCGAACGAGTACCGATGTCGCTCACCAACTGGGAATTAGACCCGCCTTGCTCCAGCGCTGGCGGCAGGAAGCGCGTGCTCGTGGAGAGCTAGCTTTCCCAGGAGCTGGCAAGCAAGCCCTCAGCGAAGAACAACAGCAGATTCTTCAACTACAAAAACAGTTGCGAGAAGCTCAGATGGATCGAGAGATCCTAAAAAAGGCCTTGGCCATTTTCAGTCAGACACCCTGAGTCGCTATCTCTTCATCGAGCGACACCGTCAGTGCTTTCCGATTCGCCGAATGGCTCGCCTCTTGGGAGTCTCGCTCAGTGGTTACTACCAATGGCGCCAGCGGCAACCGTCGCGGCGCTCTCAGCAGAAACAAGCCCTGCAGCAGGCGATTGCCCGGGTCTATGCACGTTTCGATGGCAGCGCAGGGAGTCCGTTGATAACGGCTGAGTTGCGGGAGCAAGCCGAGTTTGCCCAACTCAGCCGTACTCGGGTTGCCCGAGAGATGCAGACGCTGGGCTTGCGCTGTCGGCTGAGAATGGCCAAAAAACCAAGAACCACCCAGAGTGACCCAACTCACCGGGTCGTTAGCAACCAACTGGATCGCTGCTTTCGAACGGAGGCTCCGAACCAGGTTTGGGTCAGTGACCTGACCTATCTCAAGGTGGCTGGACAGTGGCGCTACCTGGTGATCTTTTTGGATCTCTTCAGCCGAAAGATTGTCGGTTGGGATCTCAGTGATTCCCTGGAAGCCAGCGGGACTGTCCGGGCTTTGCAGCGAGCGCTGCAGTCCCGTCGGCCAGCAGCCGGTCTGCTGGTTCACAGCGATCGTGGAATGCAGTACAGTTGTCAAGCCTTCCAAGAGTTATTACGTCGGCATGCCCTGGTGCCGAGTATGAGTCGCAAGGGAGACTGTTGGGACAATGCAGTGGCAGAATCCTTTTTCAGCCATCTCAAGGCCAGAGTGATCGAAGGCCGTTCGTTTCGGGATGAGCGGGAGTTACGAAGAGTGTTGTTTGAATACATTGAGATTCACTATGCCCGGGAGCGTAAGCATTCGAGCAATGGTTGGAAGACACCACAACAGTATGAAAATGAATTTGCGGAAAAACTCCGCCGAACCCCTTAACTACGAGTCCATTTTTTCTGGGCAGGGCCAGGTGGCCGCAGGCCGGATGAGGGAGTTCCTGCAAATAACTAATTTTTCTCATCTTTGCTCATCTACACCAATCCCTCACCCACCACTGACGTGGTCCCCCCTTTCGCAAAATAGGCAACAGTTCTTGAAGTCTCATTGAATCCAATTTTATTTGTAAATGGGCGCGGGATATGAGACTTACGC
>JBDQMQ010000138.1:0-1778 GCA_040262185.1 Aquiluna sp.
CGCAGGGAAGAGCAGAGACCTCGACTGGCTCAAGACCGCAGCGCAGCAGCACGGCTGCTGGATCTCCCCAGGCGGCGGTTGCCTGTGCGTTCGTGTAGCGCTCCTGAAGTCCACCAAGTTGCGAGGGCAGTCGCACCATTACCTCGGCGCAGCCAGGATTGTTGCTATCTTCCGCCGGTTCTAGATTCACCGTTGCCGCGCACCCGCTTAGCGTGAGTAACGCCATGGCGGCGACCAGAAATCTCATGAAAATAAGGCTAGCGTTGTCAGGTGACTAAAGACGGCCAGTTGGTAATTGAGCTCGGCGAAAGAGCGGCGCTAGCAAGAGCGGTCGCTCATTTCAAAAAAGGTGCCAATACTCTTGTTGGTTCGGGCGATGATGCCGCTGTGGTTCGCCTCAGCGGTCCGGAGTTTGTCGTGACGACCGACACCATGATTGAGGGTCACGATTTCAGGCACGAGTTTTCCTCCGGTTTCGATCTTGGCTACAAGGCAGTTGCGACCAACGTCGCAGATGTCTATGCGATGGGCGCTAGGCCAGTGGCAATTGTGGTGGCAATGACGGTTACCGACAAGACAACCGTTTTCTGGCTAGAGGAGTTCGCCAGGGGTCTGCAGGCGGGTATCGACGAGCTCGCACCACAGAGCGAGATTGTTGGGGGAGACCTGGGGTTCGGGGCTCTTGGCATGATTGCAGTTACCGCTCATGGAGACCTCGAGTCACGAGCTCCAATTCTTCGCTCGGGTGCTAGAGCCGGTGACCAACTAGCCATCTGCGGAAGCCTAGGTAAGGCAGCTGCCGGTCTCGCTCTTCTGCTTCACGAAGACCCTACGCTCGCCGCCAGTTATCCAGAGCTTGTGCAGGTGCAGCTCAGACCCAATCCGCCGATTGAAGCGATGCAAGGGGCATTTGGGCATGCGACATCGATGTTGGATGTATCTGACTCCTTGGCACTGGACGCAAGCAGGATTGCCGAGGCCTCCGGGGTGAAGATAGTCATTGACCCAAATCATCTGGTGGGGTTTGAAGCGGTTTTGGAACTGGCTGCGCAGTCGATTGCTTCTCGATCCGGAGAGGCTAGCGCCATGGACTGGGTGCTCTACGGAGGTGAGGACCACAGCTTCTTGGCTAGCTTCCCCTCAGGAGAGGTCCCAAGAAGTTTCAAGGTGATTGGAGCGGTAGCAAAAGGTTCTGGTGTCTATCTTGGAGACAAAGTCCTCGAGCCCAGGGGCTGGGACTCTGTTAGGCGTGAAGCTCAGAGTTGAGCGTTACCCCGAGGCCTTCTCGGGCAATAGCCTCGACAGCTCCACTTTGAGAATTTCTTCTGAAGAGCATCCCCGGCATCCCGCTCAGTTCTGCAGCCTTCACCACCTGAGTCTTTCCATCAACTATCAAAGTGACCTTGGTTCCGGCGGTGACGTAGAGTCCTGCCTCGACAACCGAATCGTCTCCGATTGATATACCGATTCCGGAGTTAGCACCCAAAAGAGCACGCTGGCCGATCGAGACCTTGTGCTTCCCTCCACCTGAGAGTGTTCCCATGATTGATGCGCCACCACCGATGTCTGAACCGTCCCCCACAACCACGCCCTGCGAAATCCTGCCCTCAACCATCGACGAACCCAAGGTTCCCGCGTTGAAGTTGACGAACCCCTCGTGCATAACTGTTGTCCCTGGCGCTAGGTGGGCGCCAAGCCGCACTCGGTTTGCATCTGCAATGCGAACCTTTTCCGGGATCACATAGTCAATGAGTCTTGGAAACTTGTCGAGGGAGTGA
>JBDQMQ010000139.1:0-1774 GCA_040262185.1 Aquiluna sp.
GCTTTTGCCGTCGTGCTAGCGGGTATGGGTTACGACTCAGTCTCCTCCTCAAAATCTCAGGTTGGTGCGGTTAGGACGGCACTCTCTTCGGTCACCCATGACGAAGCACGCGAGGTCTTTGAGGCCGCGATTTCTGGTAACGACAGCGACGAGGCCAAGTCACTTGCACTCGCTAAATTGGGTGAAATCGCTAAGTAGACTTAGGGCATGACATCCCCTTCGCCGAGCCAGATTCCTGCAATTTACTCGGTGCTGAAGTTCTACAAAGTCTCCTCATATGTAACAGGCGTCTTCCTGCTGCTGTTGATGGTGACCTGGGGTATCAGGCGGCTTCCGTTTTTGGGTTATGACCTTTGGATGTTTGGTCCCAACGGGCTTATTTCTTTTGAGAGCTATGGCATTGATGGTGAGGGGCTGCCAGAGGTCGGTTTGAACCTGACAGTTTTGATCTTGATAGTTCACGGCTGGCTCTATGTCGTGTATTTGCTAGCTGATTTCAGGCTTTGGACCCTTATGCGCTGGCCATTTACTAGGTTCTTGATTATCGGAGCCGGCGGTGTCGTGCCATTTTTGAGCTTTTACACCGAAGCCAAGTACGCAAAGCTGGCTCAAGAGCAGCTCAGAGAACTAGAGGGCAAATGAAGCCAGTATTAGTAGTCGACTTCGGTGCCCAATATGCGCAGCTGATTGCCCGCCGAGTTCGGGAAGCAAACGTCTATTCAGAGATCGTTCCGCACAACATTTCTGCAGCCGAGGTCGCCGAGAAGACCCCCGCAGCCATCATTCTCTCCGGAGGACCCTCTAGCGTCTACGAGGAAAACTCGCCTAGCCTCGATGCAAAAATACTTGAGCTCGGCATACCCGTCTTAGGCATTTGCTACGGCTTTCAGGTTCTCGCCCAAGCTCTGGGCGGAAGGGTGGATAAGACGGGTAAGAGAGAATACGGGGCAACAGATCTCAAGCTGAGCTCTGGCGGTACTTTGCTCGCCTCCCAGCCTGAGCTTCAAGTGTGCTGGATGAGCCACGGCGATCAGGTTATGGAGGCCCCTAGCGGCTTTGAGGTGCTCGCCTCAACCGCCACGACGCCGGTTGCTGCCTTCGAGAATTTAGACAAGAGAATCTTCGGTGTCCAGTGGCACCCAGAGGTCAAGCACTCCGAGCAGGGCCAGCAGGTTTTGAAGAACTTTCTCTATGAGGGCGCAGGCATTGAGCCCAGCTGGAACTCGGGCAATGTAATCGCTGAGCAGGTTGAGAAGATTCGTGCCCAGGTCGGTAGCGCAAGGGTGATTTGCGGTTTGTCAGGAGGAGTCGACTCAGCCGTTGCAGCAGCACTTGTCCATCGTGCGGTTGGAGATCAGCTGACAGCCGTGTTCGTCGATCATGGCCTGCTACGAAAAGGGGAGGCAGAACAGGTCGAGCGTGACTATGTTGCCGCCACCGGAATCAAGCTTGTTGTTGTAAACGCCGAGGAGAAGTTTCTCGGAGCCCTCAGCGGAGTTAGCGATCCCGAACAAAAGCGCAAGATCATCGGTAGAGAGTTCATTAGGACCTTCGAGGAGGCCGAGCGCAAGCTCGTCGCCGAAGCCATAGATGACAACCAGCCAATCAAGTTTTTGGTGCAGGGAACCCTCTACCCGGACGTTGTCGAGTCTGGCGGTGGGGTAACTGCCGGCATCAAGTCCCACCACAACGTTGGAGGCCTTCCAGATGACCTCGACTTTGAACTGGTGGAGCCCTTGCGGACCTTGTTCAAGGATGAGGTTAGGGCAATCGG
>JBDQMQ010000140.1:0-1705 GCA_040262185.1 Aquiluna sp.
GTATTACTCCTGACATGAGGCTCACGATGGAAGAGGCATTTGGGCCAGTAGCCAGCGTCTACAGAGTCAGCTCGCGTGAAGAGGCAATCAAGATTGCCAACCAAACTACTTTTGGTCTCAGCAGTGCAGTTTGGACTCAGGACAAAGATGAAGAGGCTTACTTCGTTGAGCACTTGGCCGCAGGTGCAGTTTTCGTAAATGGCATGACAATTAGCTACCCAGAGCTCGCCTTTGGAGGCATCAAGGACTCCGGCTTCGGCCGCGAGCTCTCGGATGCTGGAATCAAGGAGTTCTGCAACCTCAAGACGGTCTGGAAGGGCTAGGCATGCAGGTTGGCTTTCTCGGTCTTGGGACCATGGGAGCCGCCATGGCCTCGCGGCTGGTTGGAACAGTTGACCTTGTCCCTTGGAATCGATCAACAGGGGCTCTAGAGCAATTCACGGCTAGGGGTATCGAGCCCGCCTCAACGGCAAAAGAGGCTCTTGCGTGCGAGCTCTCGTTCTCCATGCTTGCGAATGACGCCGTCACAGATGAAATTCTTGCGACAGAAAATCTGGTCTCGGGAACCATTCACGTTTGCATGGCATCCGTCTCTCCTGCGCTAGCAACCAAGCTAGCTGCGAGATTTGAAGAAGCACAGGCAACCTTTGTTTCCGCACCTGTAGTTGGAAGGCCTCACGTAGCCGAATCTGGTCAGCTCAACATTCTGGCAGCAGGCCCCAAGGATGCAATCGATAAGGCGCAGTCCATATTTGACCTCATGGGTAAGAGGACTTGGATTCTGGGCGTTGCTCCCTCGAAGGCGAACCTGGTCAAGATTGCCGTCAACTACAACATTCTTCACACAATCCAGTCGCTAGCGGAGAGCGTGGCAATCGTTGAGAAGCACGGCGTAGATGCCAAGGAATTCATTGATGTTCTGACCGGGACTCTCTTTGCGGGAGTTGCCCACACCGGGTACGGTGCACAGGTTGCGAACTCCTCCTATGAACCAACCATGTTCTCGATGGAGCTCGGCCGAAAAGATCTCGCTCTTGCAATGCAAGCAGCGGAAGAGGTGGGTCTTCAGTTGCCTTCGGCAAACCTGCTAGACGGACTGCTTGAGCAAGCACTCAGTGATCCCGACCTTGAAAGCAAAGACTGGGCAGCTATGGCCGAAATTACCCTTGGTAGAAGACCTAGTAAGGATTAGCTACAAAGAGCTCTTGCGCAGGGAACCTGGTTAGCACCTGTGCCCCGTTTTCGGTAATGACTACCTCTTCTTCGATTCTTGCCGCGCTTACTCCATCGGAAGCTGGGCAATAGGTCTCTAGTGCAAAGACCATACCTGCCTGGATTTCGACGGGGTTGGTCATGCTGTTGAGCCTTGAAATGATTGGGCGCTCGTGGAGACCAAGTCCAAGGCCGTGGCCAAACTGCAAGCCGAAAGCATCCATCTCGTTAGCGAAGCCGAATTCCTCAGCCTTCGGCCAAAGAGCCGCCACCTCATCGGTTCCAACTCCTGGTCTCACCTTCTGAATCGCCAGATCCATCCACTCTCTCGCCTTTGCATAAGCATCATGCTGGGCAGGAGTTGAGGAGCCAACACTGAAGGTTCTGTAGTAACAGGTGCGGTAGCCATTGAAACTGTGAATGATGTCAAAGAAAGCCTGGTCTCCAGGACGAATTATCTTGTCGGTGAAGTGGGGGGGGTGCGGGTTACACC
>JBDQMQ010000141.1:0-346 GCA_040262185.1 Aquiluna sp.
ATGCTTCCACCACCTTTTTGCCAAAGTCTTGCGATGTGGCGGTTGTCGGCTGAGAAGGTGGCGGTAAAAAGTTGCGGCTTACCGAGCTGGCCAGAGGCTAAAAGCTTTCGGATGATCGTGCTTTGAGGTAAATACCTTGTCCACATCGCCTCCATTGCAAGCAGGCCCTTTTCTCTAGCGAGAGCAAAGATCTCTTTTGCATGTTCGGGGAGCACGGTGATGGGTTTTTCAACCAGAACGTGCTTACCCGCATTTAGCGCGAGCATCGCGTGCTCGTAGTGCTCGACCTGCCAGCTGGCGATGTAGACGGCATCTATCTCGCTGTCGGCTACCAGTGCCTCATAGC
>JBDQMQ010000141.1:356-1681 GCA_040262185.1 Aquiluna sp.
TTGAGTCTATTTAGCCAAAGCTCGGCGATGGCTAGAATCTAGAAAACTGCGAGTGTAGTTCAATGGCAGAACTCCAGCTTCCCAAGCTGGTGGCGCGGGTTCGATTCCGTCACTCGCTCAAACTACCCAATAAGCCGCTTGATAGCTGCAACTCGAGTATCCCAAATGTGCTGACTGAGCTCTGCTTCAGGAGCGAAGACCTCCGAGGCGTGATAAGCGCCCGGCCAAAGGTGAAATTCAACCCGCACGCCAGCTTCAGAAAGGCGCTTGGCAAAGTCGATGTCCTCATCTCTGAACATGTCCAGTTCACCAACATCGATATATGCAGGGGGGAGCCCAGAGAGGTTTTTCGCCCGCGCAGGTGCTGCATATTGGTCAGCCTCCCTGCCCCCCAAATACCAACCCCAGGCTTCGATTGAGCCAGCCCTATCCCAGATGCCGACATCGGTGATGAGCTTGGATGACTCTGACTCGTTTCTGTCATCAATCATTGGGTAGATAGGGACCATGTAGGCAAAGTTTGGACCACCCCTATCGCGAGCCATCAGGGCTACCGCGAGCGCGAGCCCGCCACCTGCTGATTGGCCATAAATTCCGATATTTTCCTTGTCAATTCCTAACTCCGCGGCATTCTCAAAGACCCAAGAAGCGGCAGCGAAGCAGTCCTCGGGAGCTGCAGGGTATGGGTTTTCTGGCGCCTTTCTATAGTCCACGGATGCAATTACTGCACCAAGTCGATCCGCCATCATCTGGCAGGTGCCATCTTCGCCATCTAGGCCACCCATGATCATGCCCCCACCGTGTATGTAGACCACTCCCGGAGCCGGCTTTGACGCATTCTTGGGTGAATAAATCCTTACGTCCAAATCACCATCGGGCCCCGGAGCAACATGACTTGAGATTTCCACATTTGGATTCGGTGGAACTGGAGTAGCCGCCAGCATCTGACTGAGCACCTCTCGGCGTTGGACAATGTCTGGGATTGCGTTGAATCCACCAGGCATGACTTGAAGCAATCCCTCAAGGGGAATTCTTGACTGAGCATCAATGCGGTCTCTTACGCTCATTTTGATCTCCTTTGATCGAAATTGCCTTAGAGCCTAGAGGATAAAGGGTCTCAATTGGAACCCCTAAGTCCGGCTAGCGCTTAGCGAGCCAAAGAATAAAGCCGTCTAGCCAACGCCTTGGTACTACATAGAAGACCACCTTTAGGGCCGTGACGTCCCAGCTCGCTGGGTAGTGTGCCCTTGGCCTGGCCCTAGTTGCAGCCTTCAGCATTTTGTTGACGACCTTCTGGGGTCCAGGAGAGATTCGATACATTCCAC
>JBDQMQ010000142.1:0-1554 GCA_040262185.1 Aquiluna sp.
ATGCAAGATGGCGTCGGAAGGCTCGACCAGGTGTGTGCCGTCTTTGAACCTGATGACCGGGATGTTTGTCCGTCCGGAGATCTCGTGAGCCTTCTCGGCATTCTCTTTGCTCTGTTCAACATCAAATTCGTCGTACTCAACCTCGAGGGTGTCCATTAGTGACCGCGAGCGCCGGCAGTCGCCGCACCACTGAGCTCCGTAGTACTCAACCTCAGCCATGATTACCTCAATCTCTTGCTATCTGGTAGTTCTAATTTGCCGCCCAGAAAACTAATTCCCTCAAGCGAGGAGATGACAACATCTGCTTTGGAGTCCAGAACCTCTTCGCCAATACCGATCACAGCACTCGCGCCCGCTGCAACTCCTGCCGCAACACCAGAAGGGGCATCCTCAAAGACAATGCACTCAGATATATCTAGCGAGAGCTTCTTAGCTCCCATTAGGTAGGGCTCCGGGTTTGGCTTGCCGCTACTCACATCGTCTGCACACACCAGCTCGTTAGGAACCGGCAAGCCTGCCACTTTGAGCCGGGAGGTTCCAAGGTCTCTGCCTGCCGAGGTCACCACAGTCCAGGTGCCGCTCTCAAGTGACTCGAGAAGCTTTTTGGCTCCCGGCATTGCGGTGGTGAGGTGAGTAAGTTCTAGCTCGAGCCGGTTTATCTCGGCTAAAGCCTCTTCAAACAGCTCATCACCGACGAGGCTTGCGACTATCTCGCTTGCCCTGCGGCCATGGTGCTCATAGGAGATTTGGAAACCTGGGGAGTAGGTCTTGCTCCATACGCCCCAAGAGCCATCGACCGTGCCCATGGAATCGACCAGCACTCCGTCGTTATCGAAGAGCAGGCCCGAGGCCTCAAAAATCATCTAGTTGGTCTTGGCTTCCTGGTTACGAATTATCACCGTGCGATAGATGCCCCACTCGGCTAGAAGCAGTAGCAGTATCGGCGGCAGCATGTCCTCAATCAGCCAGCCAACAGACGGTGCTGCCATGATTCGCTCGTAGTTGTAGACCTCCTGGCCGTCAATGACCTCCATGCGATCTGAGTATTCGAGCAGGCTGTCAACTCCTGCGAACCCAAGGGTAAAGGCCATGATCAGCACCACCACCGCGAAGACTATAGAGAGCACAAAGTTCAAATTCACGGCCGCCACCCCGCTCTTGCGCTCTCTTGGGGGTAGTGCCCTTGCTGATCTCGCGCGGGCTGCAAAGGTGGTGCCGAGAATAATTGAAAAGCCGATGATGGCCTGAATGATTACCCATATCCAGGCATCCAGCGAAGTCTTTGTGATGTCGTAGACGGTGAGGCCAAAGATAATTGCAATTGCGGTTCCGATTACCGGAACTGCGTAGGCAAGTCCCACGGCCCGCTGGAGCTTGGCTCTGTCCTCGTCTTTTTCACCCTCTGGGATATCTGGTGCATTCTTCCTAAAGACAAAGGCGGAGAGCAGAGTGTAAACCACCAGAATCGTGGCCAAGACAATTGGCAAATACACATTTATAAGCCGCATCCAGACCGGTTCGTCTCTTAGGTCATAGCTGTTCCAGGCTCCCAGG
>JBDQMQ010000143.1:0-1528 GCA_040262185.1 Aquiluna sp.
GTCCTAATCGACGAGTACCAGGACACTAACCATGCGCAATACGCCCTAATCCGGGAGTTCACGAGGCCGCTTCCACCCGAGCACCAGCTCGTGAACGAGGAAACGGGTGAGGTTATGCCGCCCGCGGATCTCACTGTGGTGGGAGATAGCGACCAGTCCATCTACGCCTTCCGGGGTGCGGACATCAGAAACATCACCGAGTTTGAGCGAGACTTCCCAGGAGCCGAGACGATACTTCTGGAGCAGAACTATCGCTCCACTCAAAACATCCTCTCGGCCGCAAATGCCGTCATCTCTCAGAATCCCTATCGTCCGCCCAAAAACCTTTGGACCGACAGTGGAGCAGGCGACAAGGTGACCCTCTTCACCGGCTACGACGAGCGCAACGAGGCTGCATTTGTGGTTGACCAGGTCAAAGAGCTGCACGAGAGCGGCACCAACTACCGCGACATGGCTGTCCTCTACAGGGTCAATGCCCTCACGCTCTCACTCGAGAACGAGCTTAAGGTTCAGCGCGTCCCATATATGGTCATCGGCGGACTCAAGTTCTTCGAGCGCAAAGAGATTAAGGACGCCCTTGCCTACCTAGCAGCAATTTCAAATGCCAGAGATGACGAGGCCGTCAGGCGCATTATCAATGTCCCAGCCCGCGGGATCGGTGACAAGACAGAGGCCAAGATCTCTCAGTTCGCAAGGTCCAATGAGATCTCTATCCGGCAGGCCCTTTTGCGCTCACAAGAACTCTCCCTGGGTCCAAAGCTAACCTCAGCAGTAGACGAATTTGGCAAGTTACTAAATGAACTAGATGCCATGAGCGCAAGTGATGGTCCCGCAGATGTTCTCAAGCAAGCGCTTATCAAGAGTGGCTATCGCTCCGAACTCGAGATCAGTCGCGACCCTCAGGACGAGGCAAGACTTGAAAACCTCGATGCGCTACTGGGTCAGCTCTACGAGTGGCAGGCCAAGTTCCCCGAGGGAACCCTTGCCGATTACCTCGCCGAGGTGACCCTTGCGGCGGCGGCCGACGAGATCGTCGATGATTCCGGAAACCTATCCCTGATGACCCTCCATACCGCCAAGGGACTGGAGTTTGATCAGGTATTCATGATTGGCATCGAGCAGGGCACCCTGCCTCACGTTAGGGCCTTTGATGAGCCCGGAGGCCTTCAAGAGGAGCGCAGGCTGATGTATGTCGGGATGACCAGAGCCAAGAAAAAGCTCACCCTCTCCCATGCCCTGCAGCGAACGGTATTTGGCTCAACAGCATCAATGGCGCCCTCGAGCTTCCTTTCTGACATCCCGCCTGAGCTTCTGGAGAATGTTGGCACCGAACGCTCGATAGCGGCAACAGCGCCTAGGCCAAGCAAGTGGGAGGGAGCAATTACAGCCAGCTCCATCCGGGATAACAAGGACCTTGAGCTAGCTTTGAACGATCGCATAAAACACGAAAGCTTCGGTGATGGCACCGTGGTTGGAGTTACCGGCACTCCACCCAAGCAAACCGCCGAGGTTTCCTTCGATAAAGGAG
>JBDQMQ010000144.1:0-1472 GCA_040262185.1 Aquiluna sp.
GTATTGACAACTCGCAAGGGTTAAACACTCCGAGAGCTCCTAAGAGCTTCATTCAGCGGTAGATATAGGCTTTCCTCATGACTTTAAGTGAGACAAGTGACCTGCTGAAGTGCACCTTCTGCGGCAAAAGCCAGAAGCAGGTTCGCAAACTCATAGCTGGACCATCGGTCTATATCTGCGATGAGTGCATCGAGCTTTGCAACGAGATCATCGAAGAGGAGCTCGGTCAGCAGGTCGCCGAGTCGACTGAGTCACTCGAGCTTCCAACACCTAAGGAAATCAAGTCGTTCCTGGACGAGTACGTCATCGGGCAGGACGATGCAAAAAAGCAGCTCTCGGTTGCGGTCTACAACCACTACAAGAGAATTCGTGCCACCGGCACCCTCACTAACGCTGGTAAGCCCCACGACGATGTAGAGATTGCCAAGAGCAACATCTTGATGATTGGTCCAACCGGTTGTGGCAAAACCTATCTAGCCCAGATTCTGGCCAAGAGACTTAATGTGCCATTCGCGGTGGCCGATGCAACAGCACTGACCGAGGCAGGGTATGTCGGAGAGGATGTTGAAAACATTCTTCTGAAACTTCTGCAGGCTGCTGACTACGACCCCAAGCGCGCTGAGACCGGAATTATCTACATCGACGAAATCGACAAGATCTCTCGCAAGGCGGAGAACCCTTCCATTACTCGTGACGTTTCTGGCGAGGGCGTTCAGCAGGCTCTACTAAAGATCCTTGAGGGAACGATTGCATCTGTTCCACCACAGGGTGGTCGCAAGCACCCGCAGCAGGAGTTCATTCAGATCGACACCACAAACGTTCTTTTCATCGTTGCTGGGGCTTTTGCGGGACTTGAGTCCATCGTCGGGGAGCGCACCGGCAAAAAGGGAATCGGCTTCGGTTCACCTTTGAAAGAGAAGACGGATGACTCGAACGTTTTCCGTCAGGTTCAGCCAGAGGATCTCAGAAAATTTGGCCTGATTCCAGAGTTCATCGGCAGGCTACCGGTGGTGGCGACCGTTGAGCAGCTGGACAAACCAGCTTTGATTTCAATCCTCACCGAGCCCAAGAATGCCCTTGTGAAGCAGTATCAGAGGATGTTCGAAATCGACGGCTTTGAACTTGAGTTCGAGCCAGCCGCAATTGAAATGATTGCCGATCTAGCAGTTGAGCGTGAGACCGGAGCCAGAGGCTTGAGGGCGATCCTCGAGGAGCTATTGAGCCCAATCATGTTTGAGCTCCCAGGTTCTGCCGAGCAGGGTCTTGTCGTGATTACTGCAGAAAACGTTGAGAATCACTCGATTCCAAAGATTAGGCCACTCCCGCAGCGCCTCAAGGACAAGTCCGCTTAGTCCAGCAGCCCCCTGCGCTTCATGAGCGGCTCTACCGAAGGCTCGTGCCCTAAGAAGTTCCTCACCAGCTCCATTGAGTCGTGACTACCCCCTCTTGAAAGTAGTGCTTCGGCAAAAATC
>JBDQMQ010000145.1:0-958 GCA_040262185.1 Aquiluna sp.
ATATGCAGCTTGGGTGTCTAGTCACTTTATTGCTTGAATCTCTGACAAGACAATTAGCATTGCAAAGTTCATGTGTCAATCAAGAGCCAAACATTTATAAGTAGACAATTCAGCATTCTAACCAATGCAGAATCACTGCTGAATTGAAGAGTTAGGTGGTCTTTCTAAATGAAAAACTATCTTTACAGCCTCCTGTTGCGAGGTTTTATGACCAAGAACATGATGGCAGTTTCAAAATCCTTAGGGCCTCCTTCTGATGCTACTTAATCAATCTGAAATTGCTGAAGCCTTCAATGTCACCACCAGAACCATCAGGGCTTGGCATGCTGAAGGCTGCCCCATCCATTCGCAGGAAGTGCATTGCACTCTCTACCACCTGCCTGATGTGCTGGAATTCGTAGTCAAGAAGCGAGTGGGCAATGAGCTTACCTATGAGAAAACCAGACTGACAGCAGCAATGGCAACCAAGACAGAACTGGAAACCAAACGACTACAGCAGGAGCTGCTGCAAACCAACTTGGTCAACATCACTTGGGGCATGTTTCTTAGTGATTTGGAAGGCAAGGTGAGAGCAATACCAGAGCAATTGAGTGAGGATCTTCTGCAACAAGAAACCATGTTGGACTGCAAAACTCAGCTCAAGGAATTATTCAGTGAAGCCTTGGCTGATCTGTCCAGAATGGAAGCAATGACAAAGTGATTGAGCCTTCTGAGCCAAATTCCCAAATGGGTCTTTCTGGCCAGGCACTCGATCTTTATCCTGGCAAAAGCAATTTCACTTTCTTTCACAACCAATTGAGCAGAATCCCATAATTTGAAAGCGGAACCATCAAATCTTCCAAGCAATATGGGTTCTGACCTGCGTTTTACCCTACGCTGATTCGAAGACTGATGGTTAGTGGTGTCTCCCATCACTATAAGGCAGAGTGTTGGTTTAACTATTTCAGCGCACTCTGTC
>JBDQMQ010000145.1:968-1373 GCA_040262185.1 Aquiluna sp.
GATAAGTCACCACCTATGCTGCACTAATTGTGCAGGATAGATCACCACCCAGATGGAGCAAATGCGAGTACCCAAAAGCTACAAAACACCAAAGCAGGTTTCTCAGGAACTGAATGTTAGCGAGAAGACAATCTATCGAATGTGCCAATCAGGCCAATTGCCTAGCTATCGCATTGGTGGGCGTTGGCGTATCTATGAAGAAGCAGAGCTGCTGGTGGAAGATTCAGATATGGTACTGAAGCAATTCAAGCAAGGCATGAAGAAGGCTGGTTGGTAGTCAGAGATTGATTTTCAGAATTTCTTCAACTATATTTGCCTTCATTGGTTTCAATTGTGGTGCGGCATGATTAGGTAAGCTAAGGCTTTCCCAGAGCTGCTGACGAAACCAGCCTCCAAGCTCATAGG
>JBDQMQ010000146.1:0-1246 GCA_040262185.1 Aquiluna sp.
CCAGAGCGCTTGAGAGGTTCAGCATCGAAAGCGCTAGCGCTGGAGACATTGTTGCGGTTGCAGGTATTGAGGACATCACCATCGGTGACTCGCTGTGTGATCCAGAGGATGTTCGCCCGCTTCCAGGGATAAGCGTCGACGAGCCCGCCATCTCGATGACGGTTGGAATCAACACCTCGCCAATGGCGGGCCGTGCGAAGGGTGCCAAGATCACCGCAAGGCTTGTCAAGGAGAGACTGGACCGCGAGCTCGTTGGAAACGTCTCAATCCGAGTACTTCCAACCGAACGACCGGACGCGTGGGAAGTTCAGGGAAGGGGCGAGCTAGCTCTGGCAATCCTGGTGGAGCAGATGCGCCGCGAGAACTATGAGCTCACCGTAGGTAAGCCGCAGGTAGTCACAAAGAAGGTTGATGGCAAGCTTCACGAGCCCGTGGAGGAACTCACCGTCGATGTTCCTGAGGAGTTCATGGGCGCTGTGACTCAGCTGTTGGCTGCCCGCAAAGGCCGCATGCTTCACATGACCAACAACGGAACCGGATGGGTTCGAGTTGAGTTCAAGGTGCCATCGAGAGGGCTAATCGGCTTCCGCACCGAGTTTTTGACAATTACTAAGGGTTCCGGCATCGCCAATGCTCTGAGCTCTGGTTATGAGCCCTGGTTTGGCGAGATCATTACCCGCAAGTCGGGATCGATGGTTGCGGACCGCTCAGGTAGTGCCACCCCATACGCCATGATCGCCCTTCAAGAGCGCGGCAGCTTTTTCGTAGAGCCTGGCACCGAGGTTTACACCGGCATGGTGGTGGGGGAGAACTCCAGGGCTGACGACATGGACGTCAACATCACCAAGGAGAAACAGCTCACCAACATGAGAGCATCCTCTGCCGATAGCTTCCAGGGACTAACCCCACCACGCAAGCTCTCCCTAGAGGAGAGTCTGGAGTTCGCCCGTGAGGACGAGTGTGTCGAGGTGACAATCGACGCAATTCGAATTCGTAAGGTCGAACTGGATGCTAACGTCCGGGCCAGGGCAGCTTCAGCGAGGAAGCGCGCTAGCGAAAACTAGAGGGTGCTGTCTATTACGTAGACGTCGCTAGAGCTGTTTCGAGTCCTTGGAGCGGTTTCTCGGCTAACGATCGCTTCGTCCTTGCCGAGGGTGGAGCCCTGCTTTCCAAGGGCGATCACGCACACCACCTCGTGCTCAGAAACTTTTAGGTCTTCATGAATCTTTTCGGGCACGATGCCTCC
>JBDQMQ010000147.1:0-1106 GCA_040262185.1 Aquiluna sp.
GATTGCACGTCTCTTTCAAGAAGCAGGGCTTCCTGATGGAGTCTTCAATGTCCTGCACGGCGACAAGGTGGCAGTAGACGGTTTGCTCGAGCACCCAGAGGTTAGGTCAATTTCATTTGTTGGCTCGACTCCGATTGCTCAGTACATCTACGAAACCTCAGCAAAGCACGGCAAGCGGGTCCAGGCTCTTGGTGGCGCTAAGAACCACATGCTTGTTCTTCCAGATGCCGATCTTAATCTGGTTGCTGACTCGGCTGTCAATGCAGGATTTGGTTCTGCCGGTGAGCGCTGCATGGCAATCTCGGTTGTGGTTGCGGTGGAGCCAGTAGCGGATGCTCTGATTCCAAAGATTGCGGAGCGAATGCAGCAGATCAAGGTTGGGGATGGCAGGCGCTCCTGCGACATGGGACCACTTGTAACAAAGCAGCACCGCGACAAGGTCGCGAGCTATATCGACATTGCAGCCTCCGATGGTGCTGAGGTTGTTGTGGATGGTAGAGATGTAAACCCCGACGGCGATGCTGGTGGTTACTGGCTCGGGCCAACCCTTATCGACAGGGTTCCGTTGACCTCCAAGGTTTACAGGGAGGAGATCTTTGGTCCGGTGCTGTCGGTGGTCAGGGTTGCAAGCTATGAAGAGGGTCTAGAGCTAATCAACTCCGGAGCCTTTGGCAACGGAACCGCGATCTTCACAAATGACGGAGGTGCCGCCAGAAGGTTCCAACACGAGGTTGAGGTGGGGATGATTGGCATCAACGTGCCGATACCCGTGCCGGTGGCGTATTTCTCGTTTGGTGGCTGGAAGCACTCGCTTTTTGGAGACTCCAGGGCCCACGGCGAAGAGGGCTTTAGGTTCTTCACCCAGACCAAGGTCGTGACCTCGCGTTGGCTAGACCCCTCCCACGGAGGATTGAACCTGGGTTTCCCTCAGAACTAGCGGGCAATAGAATCGAGGTGACTCCTCGCGTGGCGTCACCTTGGTAAATCCCCCAGGATCGAAAGATAGCAAGGGTAGCGAAGCTCTGACGGGTGCGCGAGGGGTCCCTTATTTACAGCTAACGCTCAGATGTTTATGGCACTTCGTTCAGATAACAGCTGCTATTTTG
>JBDQMQ010000148.1:0-1105 GCA_040262185.1 Aquiluna sp.
CGACCATGGAGATGCTCGAAATAAAGTCATCCGTGTCGCTAAAGCCCGTAATCGCATTTCTTAACGCGATGGTCTCGTCTTCCCTAAGGGCTGGGTTTGGAACCCTGTCTCTCCAGAGTGCGTGGGCAATGACCAGCACCCCTCCCGGCTTCAGTAGCAAGACAGATTGGGCAAGCAGTGCCCCGAGATCATTCGGGTCGAGGTCTAGAAAAACTAAGTCGTAGGCAGACTCCGCCATATTGCCCATTACAGCGGCCGCGCGGCCCGAGATAACTCGTATCCTGGCAGGCGGAATCTGCGCCTTTTTGAAGTTCTCACGAGCCACGTTTTGATACTCGGGCTCCTCGTCGATGGTGGTTAGGACTGAATCCTCACTAGCACTCAGAAGCCATAGGGCCGAGACTCCGGCTCCGGTTCCAACCTCAGCGATTGACTTAGCCCGCGCGATAGCTGCAATGAGAGCGAGCTGATTGCCTGTTGCAGGAGTTACCGATTCAACGCCGAGTTCCTCGGCGGTTTTACGAGCGGCCTGAATGTCTTTGGGTTCTGAGCCAAAGTCCTCGGCAAATTTCCAACTAGCAATTTTGTCAATCATCTTGCGCACAAGCTTAGGTAGCGAGATGGCATTTCCCTCGCATTCATAGGGGGTAAACTCCAATGCATGTTTGGTCTGAGCGCTGAAAAGCTTTTGCTGCTTGCGCTACTTGCAGTTCTGATCATCGGCCCCGAGAGGCTTCCCTACTACGCAAAGCAAATGGGCGAATGGGTGAAGAAGGGCAAGCGCATGATTGACAATGCTCAGGAGCAGATGAAGAGCGAGCTCGGCGATGGTTTTGAGGACGTCGACTGGAAGAAGCTCGACCCCAGACAATATGACCCGCGCAGGATTGTTCGTGAGGCTCTGAAGGAAGAAAAGCGAAAGCCAAACGCAGCAGAGGCGTTGAATCGTGCAAAGCCCCCACAGAAGCCTCTTGAGCTGGGGGAGACCCCGCCATTTGACTTAGAGTCGACCTAAATCTTCCCCATCCAGCGCGCCAGCTTGGTCATCAGTGGCGCCATTCGGTTGTAGTCCTTGGCCCTATTGGGAAGCCCAATCGGAAGTTTG
>JBDQMQ010000149.1:0-1067 GCA_040262185.1 Aquiluna sp.
ACATTTAGCAGTGCTTCAGTCTAAGTTTCCCACTCGCTTTATCAAGCTAGTTGTCGGGCTATTCATCTATGGCATCGGTGTCGCAATGACCGTGGATGCGCAGCTGGGTCTAGCGCCCTGGGACGTGCTGGCGCAGGGAATTTCGAAGCAGACCACGCTCACCTTCGGTTACGCAACGGTTCTGGTGAGCGTCTTTGTGCTGATTGCCTGGATTCCTCTGCGCGTAAAACCAGGGCTTGGCTCTGTAATGAACGCGGTGATGGTGGGTCTTGTGGCCGACCTGGCACTGAGCTACATACCAACGCCGGATGTTTACTGGCAAAAGTTGATGCTCTTCTTCGGGGGAATGGTTGTAATTTCCTTCGCGACAGGACTATATATTTCCTGCGGCATGGGTAAAGGGCCCAGAGACGGGCTGAACGTAGGAATCGCGCAGCGCTTCAAGCTGCCGTTTTGGCAAGCGCGCTCGATCGTTGAGATAACCGTGGTCGCAATTGGATTTCTCCTGGGCGGTCAGGTGCGCGAAGGAACGTTGATCTTTGCTTTGGGAATTGGCTACATGAACCAGTTAGGGATGCGACTGTTTGGTCTGGCGGACAAAAGCGGCAAGGTTTAGCCGGTTATTGCATGGTCCGCCCACTGAGAAAGCACAGAGGTCTCAGGCCCACCTGGAGGATTCGATATAAAGCCGATAATAAACATTATGTCAAGTAATGTTTTTCTAGGCCCTCCCCGCTCAATTACAGGGGTTTAGCTAGTTTGCGGACTGAGTTGCAGCCGTCCACGTGTCCAGTTTTCGCTTAGCTGCTCCAGAGGAAAGTGCTTGCTGTGCCTTGCCAAGGGCGATGATGAATCGCTCTGTCAGATCTGTAGCAGCCAGTGTTGAATCTTTTGCTAGCTCGTAGGCAACTATGCCCGCAGCCGCGTTTAGACAAACCACATCGGCGATTGCTTTTGAGTTTCCAAAGTCTTCACCTGCGAATAGCTTTGTTGCAACAAGAGCGTTCTGTTTTGCATCCCCACCGAGCAGTTGACTGATTTCGGCTTTTGCCAGGCCAAGCTTCTCA
>JBDQMQ010000150.1:0-1053 GCA_040262185.1 Aquiluna sp.
CTATTTACTCCTTGGAAACTCTGTAAGTCTAAATCAGCACAAACTCGAAATACTTCCAAAGCCGGCTAGTTTCCCGGTTTTCTTGCTACCAGGCCTTTAGCAAACTCCTCCGCGGAGAAAAACGCGAAATCATTGATTCCCTCACCAACTCCAACCAGCTTGACAGGCAGGTCCAGTTGCTTCTGGATTGCATACACGATGCCTCCCTTTGCTGTGCCATCAAGCTTGGTCATGACTATCCCGGTCACATCTGCCACTTCGGTAAAGGCTTTTGCCTGGCTGATTGCGTTCTGGCCCGTGGTGGCGTCAATTACTAACAGCACTTCGTTTATCTGCGCCTGCTTTTCGACCGCTCTGCGGATCTTGCCCAGCTCGTCCATCAGATCTTTCTTGTTCTGAAGCCTGCCGGCGGTGTCAACAATGGCAATGTCAGCGTCATTCTTGATCGCAAGCTCAACGGTTTGGTAGGCAACAGAGGCAGGATCCTGCCCATCGCGCTCTGGTCTAACAATTCCAGCCCCTGAGCGTTCGGCCCACGTCGCCAATTGATCTACAGCGGCTGCCCTAAAGGTATCTGCGGCTCCCAGGACAACCTCCCACTCACCATCGCTAAGCCACTTTGCTAGCTTGCCAATTGTTGTTGTCTTTCCCGCACCATTGACCCCCACTACGAGGAATACGTAAGGCAATTTGCCATCGGAAAGATTCAGTTGACTATCCTCACGGTTCAACCTTGCAACTAGAAGGTCTTTGAGTAGCAGCCTGAGCTCGGCATCAGAGGTTGCACCGGTTTTTTGTGCTGCCCTCCTGAGATCTTCAGTAATCTCAACCGATGCCTCAACCCCGAAATCAGCCAACAGGAGGATGTCCTCGAGGTCCTCAATGTCGAGACTTGAGGTAAAAAGGGATCGAATCCCATCCCCCAAAGACCGCTTGGGAAGTTCGACCTCAATAACCTGCTCATCTCGTGTCGGAATCTCTTCCTGGGTGAAGTCCGGGGCCTCTTCCTGGGGCAAGGATTCAATGTCTGGCTGTGCTGCGTTCTCAGAGGCG
>JBDQMQ010000151.1:0-973 GCA_040262185.1 Aquiluna sp.
TGAGACGTCTCCGGTTCCGGCCTCGCCCTTTGAACGGATCATGGCGGCACCTTCAGTGATGCGGCGCAGTGCCTCACCAAGATTGGTGGCACCACAAACGAAGGGTACGTTGAACTGCCACTTGTCGATGTGGTTCACATAGTCAGCAGGTGAGAGCACCTCTGACTCATCGATGTAGTCCACTTCAAGGGCCTCAAGAATTTGAGCCTCAACGAAGTGACCGATTCTTGCCTTAGCCATTACCGGGATTGACACGGTGTCAATGATTTGGTCGATCAGGTCAGGGTCGCTCATGCGCGCGACACCACCCTCGGCACGGATGTCCGCGGGCACGCGCTCTAGCGCCATGACAGCAACAGCGCCGGCGTCTTCGGCAATCTTGGCCTGCTCCGGGGTTACGACATCCATGATGACGCCGCCCTTAAGCATCTCAGCCAAACCGCGCTTAACTAGATCAGTACCTTCGTTTTTGTTCTGGGACATGTGACAATCCTAAGCTTCGTTGACCCAGTTGTTAGCAATTGTTTCTCTAACCTCACCGAGCAGTCTGGGCATTGCTTTTGTTTGGGCGATGATTGGGAAGAAATTGGAGTCATTTCTCCAGCGAGGGACTATGTGCTGGTGAAGGTGTGACGCGATACCCGCTCCGGCGACCTCTCCCTGATTCATCCCGATGTTAAACCCGTGGGTCCCGCTTACATTCCTAAGAGTCTGCATAGCCTGCTGTGTGAGTAGAGCCATCTCGGCGACCTCGTCCTCTGTTGCGAGGTCGTAGGTGTCTACGTGCCGGTATGGGCATACAAGCATGTGCCCTGGGTTGTATGGAAAAAGATTGAGCAGCACAAAGCAGGTCTCACCCTTTTTGACTACTAGGCCATCCTCCGGATCTTTGTCGGGAGCTGCGCAGAAGGGGCAATCCTCATCTGCGGGCTGTTGTAGCTCCTGAAGATAGACAAGCCGGTGGGGTGTCCAG
>JBDQMQ010000152.1:0-929 GCA_040262185.1 Aquiluna sp.
TCACTGTCCACGGACAGTCTGATCAGCTCCGACTGCGCTCGAGCTCCAGGCAGCGCGAGGCTCTGGATCAATTCGGAGCCGATGAAATCTCAGGTGCTAAGAACGCCTATGCACAATTGTTTGGTCAATACCGCGAGCTTGAGCAGCGTCTAGAGCGGATGCGAGGTTCTAGCGAAGCAGACGCAATAAGGATTCAAAGGCTAAGGGAGCAAATAGCCGACATCGAAAAGGTTAGTCCCGAGCCAGATGAGCTTGGACGCATCGATGAGCAGGTGAAACGTCTGAGCAATGTCGAGTCGCTCAGGATCTCCGCAGGCTCTGCCCACGATGCCCTCACCAGTGATGAGGGACTGGATGCCAGCGGACTGCTTGGACAGGCCAGAAAGGCTCTTGAGTCCTCCGGGGATTCAAAGCTGCAAGAGCTTGCGGCGCAGGCATCTGAAGCAGCAGCCATTGCCTCAGATATTGCGAGCGAACTTACTTCATTTTTGGCAGAACTAGACGCTGACCCTGCCAGGCTTGAGCAGTTGATGGCTAGAAAAGCGGAGGTCATTGCGCTAGAGCGTCGCTACGGAAACTCGTCCGAGGAGCTGGTTGCGATGCTGCCTGCCCTTCACGCAGAACTGTTAGACCTTGACTCTTCTGATGAGCAGCTTGAAAAGCTAGAGATTCAGTTTGAGGCTACGTCTTCGCAATTGTCATTTGCAGCTGGGCAGCTAACCCAGCTGCGGAAGCAAGCCGGGGAACAGCTTGGGGTGAGGGTAACCGAGGAGCTTTCCGCCCTTGCGATGGGTGGTGCTGGGTTAGAGGTGAGAATCAGCCCGCTGGCAGACTTTGAGGCTTCGGGCATGGATCGGGTCGAATTTTTGCTAGCGGCCCACCCTGGGGCTGAGCCAAGAGCCTTGGGTAAGGGAGCATCCGGGGGAGAG
>JBDQMQ010000153.1:0-928 GCA_040262185.1 Aquiluna sp.
GGGTCTTGGCGATATGGCTCTTTGGCACCAACGGCCTGATGGCCTTTGTGATTCTCCACGGCATTGGTGTTGGACTCAACCCATTTATTCGTGGCTCCCTGCCGCTACTTTTCTTTGGTGCCGATCGCTTCGGTCAGCGTCAGGGCTACATCATGATGCTCAGCAAAGTTGTATCTGCCCTGTCGCCAACCCTCTTGACTTTGATGCTGCTTGCAAATCCGCAGCTAGCAATTGCCGCCACCTTCACCATGGGAGTTGTGGCAACAGGGCTTTTGGTTTGGGTTGCCTTGTTATTCAAAGCGAGAAATCCGAAGCATCCTGAGACCGGTGAGATAAGAGAGATCAGCTAGCGCTCTAACAGGTCTCTTGGGTCTCCAGATTCGATCCAGCTAATGAGCCCTGGCCACTGGCCCCAGCCATCATCCAAAGAGAAGTGGCCAGCGCCCGGAAAAATGAGCGGCTCGATGCCAAGTGCTGGTTCGTAGATACCTACACCTTTTGGAAGCCAGCGATCGTTATCTCCAGCTATGACTGTCAGCGACTTTGACCACTTTCTTGCCTGAGTGGCAAGCATGGGGTTGCTAAGGTCCATTGGCTCGCCCTCGATGCCCTCGGCTTCTGATGTCATCTGGGGGTCTGGTGGCGCGACGAGTAATACTCGGTCAAAGGGTTCTGTAAAGATGTCTCCCAAGGCTCCGTATAACCAGTTGGTGGTTCCGAGTGAGTGAGCGATGCAAATCTTTTCCTCGCCTGGGACCTCGTCCATCATGTTGCTCTCTTGCCGCAGAAGTTCCTGCCATTCAAATGGTTTTGGAGTATCTGGGTCGGGAAACTGCGGGTACCAAACTTGGTGACCCTGAGCCCGGAGAGCGGCGGCACTCAACCTCATCCAGTGCCCCTCTGGGCGGCGGTTGGTCCAGCCGTGGAG
>JBDQMQ010000154.1:0-343 GCA_040262185.1 Aquiluna sp.
GTCGTCGATGCCGTCGTTGATCGCCTGACCAATGATTGCGTCCTTGCCAACCCGCTGATCAAGAACCGGTGCTGGGACCTTACCCTTGCGGAAGCCTGGGATGTTCACCTGACCCGCAATGGTCTTATAGGCCTTATCGAGAGCTGGCTTGAAAGCCTTCTCGTCGACGGTAACCGTCAGCTTGACGCGTGTTGGGTTTAGCTTCTCGACTGTGGTTTTCAAGTCCTACTCCAAGGGGTTGGTTGATTTACTGGTCGGGATGACAGGATTTGAACCCGCGTAATCAGTTTGGAAGACTGAGGCTCTACCATTGAGCTACACTCGCGCATCGTTAGACGACACC
>JBDQMQ010000154.1:353-889 GCA_040262185.1 Aquiluna sp.
GGGATGACAGGATTTGAACCTGCAACCCCCTGTACCCAAAACAGGTGCGCTACCAAGTTGCGCTACATCCCGGGGATTTCATAACTAGCGTCATGAACCCTGACACTCTATCCCATAGAATGGGGTGTCGTCTAACGATGCGCGAGTGTAGCTCAATGGTAGAGCCTCAGTCTTCCAAACTGATTACGCGGGTTCGATTCCCGTCACTCGCTCCAAAGCATTGAACATCTCTAGGTCCACAAGCTGAGCATGGTCTGTCGCTTCCAGAGCCTGCTTTTTCAACTACGCAGTTCCCGTAAGCGACAAATCTCTTCACGCCAGATGCAGAGGGGCGAATTCTGATCAAGTTTGAGGAGAGAAAAACAAGGGCAACTAATAGACCGAATGTCATGCCAGACGAATTTGACGTGTGATTTCTATTTGTGCCCTCAAGCCCTGAGGCGAAGGTATGAGGGGATAAACATGCAGTGCACCGTGCTCAAAGTGCAGGGTGTTTTGCACCCCCGTCGCATCAAGTTTTTCCTTTAGAACGAGAC
>JBDQMQ010000155.1:0-746 GCA_040262185.1 Aquiluna sp.
AAAATGATTTGTTTGGCATCTTTGGGGGGTTATCTCTCGTCGGTGAAACCGGAGAGCCCGAAATCACTACCTAAAGCCTAGGGCCTAGGGCCCAAAAAGGATAGAGCTAGTCGATTAGGCCGCGAACCTTTAGTTCCGCGTGGAGAATCGCATCCGATGGCTCAACTAGGTGAGTGCCATCTTTGAACCTGATAACCGGGATGTTGGTGCGGCCAGAAATCTCTTGGGCCTTCTCGGCATTCTCTTTGCTCTCCTCGACATCAAACTCGTCGTAGTTCACTTCGAGGGTGTCAAGCAGTGACTTTGAGCGCCTGCAGTCGCCACACCACTGTGCTCCGTAGTACTCAACCTCAGCCATAATTACCTCAATCTCGAGCTGTCTGGTATCTCTAATTTTTCATTCTTGAAACTAATTCCCTCAAGGGACTGGATAACTAGGTCAGCCGCTGAATCAAGAGCCTCGTGACCGACACCAATAACAACGCTGGCGCCTGCGGCTTTGCCGGCTGTGACTCCAGATGGGGCATCTTCAAAAACTATGCATTGCTCAGGTGATACCCCTAGCCTTTCGGCACCCATCAGGTACGGCTCTGGATTTGGCTTTCCCTTAGAGACATCATCTGCACTAACCAGTTGGCTTGGAATTGGGAGACCGGCAGCCTTGAGCCTGGAGGTTCCAAGGTCTCTACCGGCTGAGGTGACAACGGTCCACATGCCGCTTGGCAGCGAAGAAAGTAACTTCTTGG
>JBDQMQ010000156.1:0-732 GCA_040262185.1 Aquiluna sp.
TGTCGCCATGGAGCACATTGAAGACTCCATCTGGCAATCCAGCCTCCGAGAGCAGCCTCGCAATCCACATCGCGCTCGATGGGTCCTTTTCGCTTGGCTTTAGAACAACTGTGTTACCTGCTGCAATCGCGACCGGGAAAAACCACATCGGCACCATCGCGGGGAAGTTAAACGGGCTAATAATCCCAACGACACCAAGCGGCTGCTTCATCGAGTAGACGTCAATTGAGGTTGAGGCGTTCTCGGAGTATTCGCCCTTCAAAAGGTGCGGCAGACCACACGCAAAGTCCACAACCTCAAGACCACGACTTATTTCTCCGAGAGCATCGGATACGACCTTGCCGTGCTCCTCGGTAATGATCTCGGCGAGCTCACCCTTTTTGGCATCCAGCAGCTCACGGAAACGGAACATGATCGCGCTGCGCTTGGCGAGGGAAGTATCTCTCCAGGAAGGAAAGGCAGCGCTAGCTGCCGCTGCAGCGGCATCGATGTCGCTTTGATCGGCGAAGGCAACCTCTTTGGATTGAATGCCCTTAGCCGGGTCAAATACCTCACCACGTCTTTTGCCATTGCCAGCAAATTCGCTGCCTGAAACCCAGTGGGGAACTAACTTCATTGTCTACCTCGCTCTAGTAAAGAAGAATACCTTTATCGAAGGTCCGCTATAAGGAGAGAACATGACAGAGGTCAGCAAGGCGATAACTCAAATGATTGCCCAGCACCCTCCCAAAC
>JBDQMQ010000157.1:0-711 GCA_040262185.1 Aquiluna sp.
GCTCGTTACCGTCCACGGACAGTCCGATCAGCTGCGGCTTCGTTCCAGCGCTCGGCAGCGCGAGGCCCTGGATCAATTCGGAGCCGATGAAATCTCAGGTGCTAAAAACGCCTATTCCCAACTGTTTAGCCAATATCGAGAGCTTGAGCAGCGTCTCGAGCGGATGCGGGGTTCCAGCGAGGCAGACGCCATAAGGATTCAAAGGCTTCGGGAGCAGATAGCAGACATCGAAAAGGTCAACCCCGAACCGGATGAGCTTGGACGCATCGATGAGCAGGTAAAGCGCCTGAGCAATGTCGAATCGCTCAGGATGTCCGCCGGTTCCGCGCACGATGCCCTCACCAATGACGATGGACTGGACGCCAGCGGCCTACTTGGTCAGGCAAGAAAGGCTCTAGAGTCCTCCGGTGATTCAAAGCTGCAGGAGCTTGCCGCACAGGCCTCAGAAGCAGCAGCTATTGCCTCAGATATTGCTAGCGAGCTCACTTCATTCTTGGCGGAACTAGATGCTGACCCCGCCAGGCTTGAGCAGCTAATGGCAAGAAAAGCGGAAATCATTGCCCTGGAGCGTCGATACGGGAACTCGTCCGAGGAGTTGGTTGCGATGCTCCCCGCACTTCACGCAGAGCTATTGGACCTTGACTCCTCTGATGAGCAGCTAGAGAAGCTTGAGATGCAGTTTGAGGCAACATCCTCGCAATTGTCATTTAC
>JBDQMQ010000158.1:0-267 GCA_040262185.1 Aquiluna sp.
TTGTGTTCAGTGACCTTTCTAGCCAGGCAGTCACCATCGGCGTCTTTATGGCTGGCGGGCTTCGCTTGGTCGCGTCCATACTCCCGTTGCAGGCTGCTTACAACGGTATGGTGGCGTCGGCAGCCCAGGCTCAGACCGCATTTTCGACACTCGTGGAAATTTCCAAGCAGAAACAAGCAGAAGATTTTGAAGACGTAAGCATTGAAAACCTGCCCGCAGCGATGAACCTCAAGTTTGATTCGGTCAGCTTCAGCTTCCCAGGCGTCG
>JBDQMQ010000158.1:277-687 GCA_040262185.1 Aquiluna sp.
TTAGGGTGCCTGCATCAGGTTCAATTTCATTGTCCGGCTATTCGCCCCGGCATCTCCTTGAGAAGACTTCGGGTGTAATTGGAATTGTCCCGCAGCGCCCTCATTTGGTGACGGGAACCCTTGCGGAGAATGTCTCGCTGGAGTCTGCGGCCTCGACCGATAACTCGAAGGTCATCGAATGTCTCGAGAAGGCAGGGCTTGAGCAGTTCATCGGCGTTGATGGTCAGGGGCTCGAGCTGGAAGTGACTCCTGATAGCGGCCAGCTATCTGGTGGTGAAATACAAAGACTGGGACTGGCGAGAGCGCTCTATCGAGACCCAAAGATTTTGTTCCTTGATGAGGCGACGAGTGCTCTGGATGCTGAGACCGAGTCAAAGATCTCCAAGGTTCTCGATTCGCTCCGCTCGCAG
>JBDQMQ010000159.1:0-682 GCA_040262185.1 Aquiluna sp.
GTTCGTCGATGCCACCAGCTGGGGGTAGGCCTCCGACACAGCAAACAGGCTCTTCAGAGCTCCCTGCAACATTCCCTCGGCCTGTGCGGCCTTAGCTGGGTGCTCCAGCGACTCCGGCGAAACCGTTGCGGCTCTTGCCTTCGTGACGTTTTCAAAGACCTCACGCTCGTGTGAGGCGTAGCCGCGAACAGTCTCAATAAGGTTTGGGATTAGATCTGCTCGGCGCTTGAGCTGAACAGTGATGTCGCTCCAAGCCTCGTCGACCCTGATCTTTAGGGCAACCAGTGCGTTGTAAGTAATCCAGAGGTAGATACCGACAACGGCAGCAATGCCTAGGACAATTAGCAGAATTTCCATTTCGCTCCTTTAGGGCCGTCTATCAGACTAGGCGAAAAAGCTAAACGTTTGCTGAGCATTTGGTGCCCCGAGTGGGACTCGAACCCACACTGTGGCGATTTTAAGTCGCCTGCCTCTGCCATTGGGCTATCGGGGCAAAACAAAAGGCCCGGGAGACCCGGGCCCATTGCTAGTAAAAACTACTTACCAGGCTTGGTGGCCCAGGTCTCAAAGAATAATCGTGGTGATCGAACTGCTTCGATGGTTACGAGGTCTCTTCCAAGCAGGGCATTCCAGACCCAGCCAGCTACAACCCTAATCTTGCGCTCCCAGGTCGGCATAGCAA
>JBDQMQ010000160.1:0-653 GCA_040262185.1 Aquiluna sp.
GTCATGGGTTTTCGTGCTGAGCTCGGTCGCATTGGCGATTATTGGGCTTCTCCTGAGGCTACATAGGAATAAGCGGAGCTAGGCAGGTTCAGGAAGGTTTCCTTGTTCGACGCTGTTCACTTAAGAACACAAGCAGAGGAGAAGGACATGCTTTTAGAGGTATTGCTAGCGCTACTGCTACTTGGCGCAGTCGGAGCTACCTTGCTTACCTTCTTTATTCGGGGAGAGCGCAAGGCTAATGAAACGCCAGAGGCAGCAACAATAGACACGGACAACCCCCAGAGAGACATTTCTTAGTCTTTCCCTAGGCCTTCCAGACCGTCTTTAGGTTGCAGAATTCCTTAATTCCAGCGTCAGATAACTCTCGGCCAAATCCAGAATCTTTGATTCCTCCGAAAGGCAGCTCGGGGTAGCTGATGGTCATGCCATTTATGAAAACGGCACCGGCTTCCAGCTCCCGAACGAAGTAGGCCTCGTCCTCGGGATCGGTTGTCCAAACTGCGCTACTTAGGCCGAAGGTGGTCTGGTTAGCAATCTCCAGCGCCTCATCGCGAGAAGAAACCTTGTAAACACTGGCAACCGGGCCGAAGGTCTCTTCCATCGTCAGGCGCATTTCTGGGGTGATTTGATCAATTACCGTGGCTGGGTAGAAG
>JBDQMQ010000161.1:0-355 GCA_040262185.1 Aquiluna sp.
CCAGGAAGGCGCACCGACTAGCCAGTCGAAGCTCTCAGTCTGAAGAGAGAGTAGGTCTGGAATCTCTACCGGGTCAGAGTGCTTGGCAAACGAAGGCCTCTGAGCGGTTCTTGATGTGTTTGCGGACTTGGTGGTTTTAGCGTTTTTCGCAGCAGCCAAAGTGAATACCCCTAGGGAAGTTGTTAGGTTTGGGCGGAAATTCGCATACCTAAACCGTGACGAGCCACAATTTGCATCGCGCCAGACAACCGCTATTTATCGCCGGGCAGGGTTAGGGAAGCAAACCTCTATCCTAAAGGGGGAGAATTATGCTACGCAACTTAAAATTCCGCAGGTTTTTTACTAATTTGTGACC
>JBDQMQ010000161.1:365-617 GCA_040262185.1 Aquiluna sp.
TTTCAGGGTCTCGCGCTTGTCATAATCCTTCTTACCCCGAGCCAAACCGATTTCGACCTTGGCATAGCCGTCTTTGAAATAAAGGCTGATGGGGATGAGGGTATAGCCGGTTTCCTTTGACTTTCCCGCCAGCTTCGCAATGTCCTTTTTGGCAAGAAGCAACTTGCGCTTTCTGCGAGGAGCATGGTTGGTCCAGGAGCCTTGTGTGATCTCAGGGATGTAGGCATTCTCGAGCCACAGCTCTCCCCCATC
>JBDQMQ010000162.1:0-612 GCA_040262185.1 Aquiluna sp.
CGTCCCTATCATCGCCAAAAGGCGCATCTAATTCTCTACGCCCTGCGCAGCAGAGCCAGGGACGACCGAGTCACGCTTTTGAGCCTGGACAACTACAGAGACCTAGCCAAAGTCGCCGGTCTCTCCCGGGCAATCAAACCCTCGACGAGGCCAATGCTGAGTCTGACTCAGTCTCTTGGTCTTGAGCTATCGCAAACCAGGGGCTTTTGCTCAAGCAATGCCGACTGGGAAAGCTACTCGGCGGGGAAGAAGCTAAAGCTCGAAGACTTTTATCGTCAATCGCGCAAGAGACTCAACTTGTTGATGGACGGAGAGCACCCCGCAGGCGGCTCGTGGAATTTTGATGCAGAGAACCGTCTGCCTCCTCCAAAGGAAAAACTTGGGGTCCAGGGACACTGGGTACCCCAAGAAGATGATCTCGACGAGGAGGTCAGAGAGACCTTGGACGCCTTAGAGCGCTCAGGGGTTAGGTTCTTAGGCGTTGACGGCCCCAGACAGTTTGCGGCCTCTGAGAAAGAGGCCCAGGAGGCCCTTGATCACTTCATCGAGCACCGGCTCGATCTCTTCGGGCCTTATGAGGACGCAATGGATCAAAGAGACTGGACGATGGCT
>JBDQMQ010000163.1:0-325 GCA_040262185.1 Aquiluna sp.
GGAGTCTATGCAGGCCAATTTGACAAGACTCGGTGACCTGATTGCAGAGGTAAGGCGAAACCTGAGGCCCCTAGGCAGGCAGGCAGAGGTTGCCCAGCAGGCCAGGGAGATTGCCGCGGAGGCAAGACTTCTCAAAGAACATATCTTCGCCAGGCAGGTAAAGCAATTGCGTGAAAACCTTGAGGCAGTGTCTGAAAACGTGGTTAAGCGCAGGTCAGAAGCCGCAATGGTGTCAGAGCAGCTTGCAGCTGCGAAGCAGGCCATAAGGGATATTGAGTCGTTTCTGGCCTCATCTGAATTCGATGTTGCTCGAGAACGTCAGTTT
>JBDQMQ010000163.1:335-592 GCA_040262185.1 Aquiluna sp.
AGGCCAGAACGCGCTCTGCGATCAGCCTTGCACGCCAGCAGCTAGCAGACAGATTTCAGCAGGCTCCCGATGATGAAGCTAGTGCTGAGTTGCTCCAGGCAAATCTAGAAAGTAGAAAACTGGCACTCGCTTCTTTAGCCAGGGAGATAGAGACGCTGAAGAGTAATTTGCAGGACCTGGTCAATCAGCGAAGTGAGGCTTCATCTGCATTGGATGAATTTGAGTCCAAGGCAGCGCTTGAAAAGGCCGAGTATGAC
>JBDQMQ010000164.1:0-564 GCA_040262185.1 Aquiluna sp.
CGTCCAATTCCACCTCATCGAGGCAATGGGTCGCATCATGCCTGAGGTGAATGAAAAGACCGCCAATTGGGTCGTGAACAACCTAAACAGCCGCGCTGGATACATTCACCTCAACACTCAGGTTCTCTCAGCTGAAAAAGGTGTTGTGAAGCTTTCCACGGGTGAGAGCATGGAGTCGAACCTAATCATTTGGACTGCTGGTGTGGCGGCAGCTCCGGTGGCAAAGAACTCGAGCTTCCCACTTGACGATCGCTTCCGAATTATTGCCAATGCGAAGCTGCAGATTCTTGAGAACGGTGAGCCCATTGAGGGTTCTTGGACTGCTGGCGACGTATCTGCGGTTCCTGACCTCACCGGTGGTGGTGTCGGAGGCTATTGCGTTCCCAACGCTCAGCACGCAGTGCGCCAGGCAAAGCTGCTCTCAAAGAACATCGTTGCCTCCATTCGAGGCGAAGAGATTCGCGAGTACCGCTGGAAGACAATTGGTGCTGTTGCGGGGCTCGGCATTGGAGTAGGAGCCATCAAGGTTGGAAACTTCGGCATGACCGGGTTCTTGCCCTGGAT
>JBDQMQ010000165.1:0-543 GCA_040262185.1 Aquiluna sp.
ACTTGTCATGAAGTACCTGGCATCGCTGGTTTTTATTCTCGCCGGCACCTTCACCCTCATGATTGCCGGAGCGGCGATTGGGGCAATCTTGTTCCCTGTTGGGCCGGTAACCCTGCTCTCTGGGTTCACCATAAGTATTTTTGAGGCCTTTGGGCGCATGGCGCTTGTTGCTCTCTACACCACTGTTTCACTATCTGGCATGGCCGCTGTTGGACTGTTCATCTCCACCCTGACCACAGTTCCAGTCGGAGCAATGACCGCAACTCTGGTGACCAGTGGAGTTAGCAACATCCTTGGAAACATCCCGCAGCTTGAGTGGATGCACTCCTGGCTCTTCACCTATTACTGGCTTGACTTCGCAGATCTGCTGAGGGCTCCAATTGAGTGGGGTTCAATGCTCAACAACATTGTTTTGCAGCTGGGCTGGATCGCGGTGTTTGGAGCTTTGGCCTACGGACGCTTTACGACCAAGGACATCCTGAGCTAGCGCTGTTAGACTTTGTGGCCGTAGGGGCCTCTAGCTCAGTTGGTAGAGCAACGGAC
>JBDQMQ010000166.1:0-269 GCA_040262185.1 Aquiluna sp.
TACCTAGAGTGTTGCGCTACTCCACCCAACGCTCCAGGGTGAAGGGCCTGCAATAGAAGGGCCCTCACTCCTCCAACCAAAGTCGCAAAGTCTCTGTGAACTATCCAGGGAGCATCCCCGGGGAGAAAGAAGCCGCCTTCTTCCCCCTCTGCAACCGCAGCCAACCAGGGGGGTTTGCCATCGGAGGATCCGGAAAGCAGGTGCACAAACCTTCGCGCAAGGCGCTGCTGGAGTGCGTTGGAAGCCAATGTTGCCTAACCTAGTAATCG
>JBDQMQ010000166.1:309-541 GCA_040262185.1 Aquiluna sp.
CATGCCTTGGCCTTGATGCTCCTGGCCTCCGGAATCTTGGGAGCCTTGGCCGAATATTCAGCTGCCAGCCAGGCCCAGGCAGTAATCGATGACCTCAAGGCACTGCCCGGTGAGTCGGCACTGAGAAAAAGAGTAATTAGCTTCAGGCCCTGGTTTGAGGTCGTGAAGTATGTGACCCCGGCGATATTCATCGCAATCTTTGCTGCAATTCTGGCTGCCCTCTACCTCTAAG
>JBDQMQ010000167.1:0-532 GCA_040262185.1 Aquiluna sp.
CTCACCAGGTCCCTTGCATCTACCGGATACCTGATCCCAGGGGTAGTTGCCTCCCAGGGAGATAGCCACGCCCGATCCTTCACCAGAAGCGACTGTAACTTCCGAGCGTCGCGCTTTTTCAGGTGCCTGAGTTCAACTGAACCAAATTTAAGCGCGCCGCTACTCACGCTGGCAAGATTACCCCTATGGATTACCAAGGCAAGCCAGAGTTGAGGGCGCAGCTGACTGAGGCAAGGCCCCACTCATCGAAAGGTCTCACTGAGCAACTTGCGGCAATCCTCTCTTCCTCTCGCGCAAAGACCATCGCAAGCTACGTGCCACTTGCAAATGAACCAGATGTCTCTGAGTTCAATCGGCTTGCTGCGCAGAGAGCCAACCTGGTTTTGCCGAGGGTCATTGGAGATAGTTTGGAGTTCGCATCAGGCGAGCAGGTTCAGGGGCCATTTGGCATCTACCAACCTTCAGGCGAAGCCGTCGAACTTGCGAGCATTGAGCTAATGCTTGTTCCTGCCCTGGCGGTGGATGAGAAGGG
>JBDQMQ010000168.1:0-527 GCA_040262185.1 Aquiluna sp.
TCGGTGACGTTCGAACCGTCCTTGGTGCGGAGCATGTTTTCGAGGAGAATCTTCAGGGAGTATGGGAGCTTTGAAACTCCGAGTCCTTCCATGCTGAAGTACTTGTAGGTCTTTCCGTCCACTTCCAAATTGGTTGCGCCCGATAGATCTGTTGTCATGAAAAGTTCTTCTCCTACTTGTTTTCTGCCTCTAATTTACCCTGTGCGTCTCTCGCGATTCTTTTCAGCATGATCCAGGTCAGCGCCAATAGCCCCGCATAGGCCGGTGCCCCCATAACAACTCGGGAAGCTGCGAGCAGTTCCACCTCATTGGCTAGATACAAAGGCACCTGCACCGCAAGCCGTGCTGCAAAGAAACCGACCCAAATGATCGTTACCAGTCTCAGGCGTTTGTACTGTCCACTCTCACGCCAACCCTGTAGGCCAAAAAGTAGCTGCGCCGCATAACCCATTAGCGGCCTGCGAATCAGAACCGACAGCAAGAACGCAAGGCCATATGCGGCATTGGTGAAAAAGCCGGGTAGGAAG
>JBDQMQ010000169.1:0-521 GCA_040262185.1 Aquiluna sp.
CGAACCTGACCACCCAGGGCAAATCCAATGGCGACAACGGTTACCTCAACGATTGAACGCGCTTGCCAAAACGGCAATTTGAAGCGCTGTGCGATTCCCACATTCAGTCCATCCCTGGGCCCCTTACCCATGCCGCAGGAAATGTAGAGGCCAGTTGCAAAGGAAATTACGACCATTCCCCCGAAGAAGAGCATCAGCTTTTGCCAGTAAACATCCGGCGTTGGGATGTAGGTCAGTGCCAGATCGGCAACAAGACCCACCATTACCGCGTTCATAACTGAGCCAAGCCCCGGTTTTACCCGAAGGGGAATCCACGCAATCAGCACCAAGATGCTCACTGCAACCGTTGCGTAGCCAAAAGTGAGTGTGGTCTGCTTCGAAATACCCTGTGCCAGCACGTCCCACGGAGCTAGTCCCAGCTGCGCATCCACGGTCATTGCGACACCAATGCCATAGATGAATAGCCCGACAACTAGCTTGATAAAGCGAGTGGGAAACTTAGACTGAAGCACTGCTAAATG
>JBDQMQ010000170.1:0-231 GCA_040262185.1 Aquiluna sp.
GAAAAGGCCAATCCAGACGACATCCACAAAGTGCCAGTAGTAGGAAGTGACGATCGCACTTGTTGCTTCGCGGTGTCCGAAATTCTTAGCGGCATAGGCCCTACCGATAACGAGTAGGAAGGCGATTAGGCCTCCTGTTACGTGCAGCGCGTGGAAGCCGGTGGTTATGTAAAAAGCAGAGCCGTAGGAGTTGCTGCTCAGGGTGACACCCTCGGCAACAAGCTGCGCATA
>JBDQMQ010000170.1:241-514 GCA_040262185.1 Aquiluna sp.
GTTCTACGAGCCTGCATGCGCTCGGCGGCAAAGACTCCGAACTGTGCCGTAAATGAGCTTGCGACCAGAATCAGAGTGTTGACCAGCGCAAAGGGCACATTCAAAATTTGGGTGTCATTTGCCCACAAATCAGGGGCGCCAGCTCTGAGCGAGAAGTACATCGCAAATAGGCCAGCAAAGAACATAACCTCGCTGCCAAGCCAAACAATCGTGCCAACGCTCGTCGCGTTTGGCCGCTGAATGGTCATAGGGGCAGCTGAAGAGGTTGTTGAC
>JBDQMQ010000171.1:0-509 GCA_040262185.1 Aquiluna sp.
ATCTGGCTCTGCCATTTCGTTGATCTTTGACATTAGGTCCCCAAGGGGATCCTGCTTCGCCTTGCTTCTTGCGGCTCGGTACTCACGAGCCCGCTCCTTCATTGCAGCTTTTTCCTCTTCAGAGAATCCCTCTTGTTCCTTTGCCATGTTCGACCTCTCCAGCAGAAAGGCTAGCCAATCTTGAACACTGCGGAAGCCAAATGCTGCTCAGGGTGTTGTCAGTCTCATGAAAAACCGCCTGATCTTGGTTGCCTACCTAACCATGTTCTTTGGCCTGGTCGGCTTTTATGACCTCTACAGCCAAAATGTTTACCTGGTTGCTCTGGCGGCAGCCTTAATTTTGGTTGGTGGGCTCATTGCTTGGTTAGTTTCGATTCGGGGCAGCTCAAGGTAGCTTTCAGCAAAAAGATTCGCGCTTCTTATCTACACTTTCTAGATAGCCTTCCTTCTTTTTGGTCTGGCAAAGGAGCCCGGTAGAAGATGTCAATGAAAGTCACAAACCCAGCAAC
>JBDQMQ010000172.1:0-502 GCA_040262185.1 Aquiluna sp.
GCACAAGAAAGCCGCCAACGATGCAAAGCGAGCAAAGCTTTGGGCGAAGCTGATTAGGAACATCGAGGTTGCGGCTCGCACGGGCGGTCCAGACCCTGAAGGAAATCCGACTCTTTATGACGCCATCTACAAGGCGAAGAAGAGTTCGGTTCCCGGTGACAACATTGACCGGGCGGTCAAACGTGGTTCTGGCGACCTAGGCGATGGCGTTGACTACCAGAACATCCTTTATGAGGGCTATGGTCCCGGGGGAGTGGCGATTCTTATTGAGTGTCTTACTGACAACAAAAACCGAGCAGCTGCCGAGGTCCGATTGGCCTTTACGAAAGGCGGCGGTAACCTTGCTGACCCAGGCTCTGTCAGCTACCAATTCTCTCGCAAGGGCGTGATTGTCCTGCCAGGAGATGTCTCCGAAGACGCGGTTCTCGAGGCAACCATAGAGCTGGCCTCGCACGTGAGGACTGCGCCATCTGGCCCGGATTCGATGTCCTCGATGTTGTGC